>JABIQF010000250.1 GCA_018668095.1 Cellvibrionales bacterium | reverse complement strand
TTCGCTAGGTGGCTCTCTTGTGGTCGGCGGAATTATTCAAGCGCCCATACAATTACACTCGGGAAATGTATTGGTTGGTGGCATTGTTAATACCAGTTTTAATAACTCTGGCGGTGGTAATATCACTGTCGGAGACACAGTTACCGGAGCAATCACTAATACTAATGGTGGAGATATCACTATTGGTGGTAATGCAACTGGCGTCATTAATAATGTAGGTGGCGGTAATATTACGGTCAGCGGTAATATTAATAATATACTCAATAATGAAAATGGTGGTGACATCACCGTTGGTGGTGCACTCGTTTATGCCTACAATAATGATGGTGGCGGTACAGTAACGGTTGGGGGCTATCATAATGGTGGCGTTAGCAGCCCTGTTTCTTTACCCGAAGTTTCTCTAGGGATTAATGTTCAAGATATTCGCACACGTTTTGAAATTCTATCGACTGAATTATCGACGTTATCGTCTAACGGTATCATTGAAGCGGGTAATCTTTTGACGCCAGATAGTAGTGGTGGAACTACGGTTACTCCACCGAGTGGAACAGAAACGCCTAGTGAAATTCTTGTTTTTAATGTTGATGGCACCTTTTTTAATAGCGATGCACCGACTTTTTCTAATAGTGAAATTACGACAGTAGTGAATGTAGCTGGTGCCAATTTTACGATTACAGATTTCGATTTTGATGATGAATTTGAAAATGTGGTTTTCAATTTTTATGAAGCAGTAACGCTCGATATTGATAGTACTTTTGGTGCCTCTATTCTTGCGCCATTTGCGGACACAGAAAACACCAGTGAAATTAAAGGCTCGTTGGTGACTAACAATTACATCAACTCGGGTATTGTTTCACCGCCTGTTTTTGAGGGTGATTTAACGCCTTGGGAGCCTGAACCTCCTGTTACTGTGCCAGTTCCTGCTTCGGCATGGTTATTCTTCAGTGCACTTCTTGGTATGGCTATATTTCGAAGAGGTCAGAGTTATAGCTAACGCTATCTCTTTGTCCTTTACGTTTTTATCTTTTTATATTTAGAACAACACATTAACTTTCTGTCTGAGTAAGTTAATGTAGCAATCTGGTTAGCCGCTCGGGCTAATCACATCGGATTTATTCCCTTTTAGCATTATGCTATTCTTGGCTTTTGTAATATTCTATCTTTTGTATTCCAGCTTAGCTGCTTCGGCTCCTAGTTCTAGCTGAACAACTTGGTAGATATTACTATTCAGCGTCGTTGTTAGACACGTTTTCATTAAGTGCTATTGAGATTAAAAATCGTGAGTAATCATTCTTCTGCTTCATCTTCTGTTTCAGCTAATGCCGTTAAAATAGGTTGGGTATTGCGTGACATGATGCAATCGACAGGTGTTTGGACCTTTGATGCAGACCATCTTGCACGCTTAGTGAGGCAGGCCGTGAAAGTCGGTTTTTCCAGTCTTGAAATTGGCGGTGGTCAGAGTTACCAAATTGCTTTGGAAAACGGTGCCAACCCTTATCAAATTCTTCGCAATGCAAAAGCAGCTGTTGATGACACGGGTGCTTGTTTGCCATTACAAGTGCTATTACGTGGCGCTAATCAGCTTGGCTTTCAGCATTACGATGTCGATATACAAAAAAAGAATATTGATTTATTAATTGATGCGGCAGGTGATGCCGATAAAAGTAAAACGCTGATTATTCGTAATTTTGATGCGCTGAATGATGCCGAGAATTTACGGGTATCGATTACCTATATGGTAGAGCGAAACTTAAATGCGATTAAATTGAATGCCGAGGCATTAGCGCAACAGCTTCCTGCGGTTGAAAAACAAGTGCATATACAAGCTGCGTTATCGTATGTGCAGCCAGCCAGTGATAATCTTGAGGCCTGTTACAGCAAGCAATATTACGTGAGCTATGCCGAAAAATTAATTGCGATTGCCAAACAAGCAGGTGGTCAATTAGATTCTTTTTGTATTAAAGATATGAGCGGCCAACTAACGCCCGCGTTGGCGGCTAGCTTGGTACCTGCGTTAAAGGCGCTGGGTTTACCCGTGTATCTTCATTGCCACAGTACGGATGAAGCCAAAGCATTGGGTGCGCAGACCATAGCTATTCAACACGGTATTGATGGTGTTGAGGTGGCGGTAGATCCTTTAGCCGGTGGTGCTTCGCACAATGATATTGAAAATATTTGTTATTTAGAGGGCGTTATTGAGACTAACTCAGACGCTATTGCCGAACTTAAAAAAACCTTGGCGAAAATTTTTGGTGAGCGTGCACGCTTACGCAAAGATACGGCCATTGCATTAGCGACGCTAAAAAAATTAGTGAGCTTGGGTATTCCGGGTGGCGCTATTCCCTTTATCGTTAAAGATTTGCAAACTAATGTCTGTGGCATGTTTGGCGTTGAGCTAGATGAAGCATTAGTGTTATTTGAAGAAGAGTTATTAAGTATTCAGTCGCGTTTGGGTTTTGTGCCTTTAGTTACACCTACCGCCGATATTATTGCTAAGCAAACCATTAAGAGCTTGGGTAATCGTCAGCGATCGCCGGCTTATCAATTAGTTGATCCGCGTTTTTGCCGTTTAGTGTTGGGGCATTATGGGCAAGTTATTAATCATGCGACGGGTAAGGCGGTTGAGGTGGATGCCAGTCTGGTTAGCGAAATTAATAACTACTGCGCGGCGGTTGAGATAGATGGCGACGGTTTACGTAGTAAAGCCGGCCGTGTGTATCCTAATCCTGAAAAACTTTCTGAGCATCCTGCGTCGCTAAGAGTCGACCATGATGAAGACGGTGTGGCAGAATATATTGCTGATTTATTTAATCGTTATCCGCATTCTTGTGAGAACTTTGGTTCACGTGATGAATGCATCATGATGCATATCATGCGCCCAGCGGGTAAGACTGATCGCTTGTTAACGCAAAATATTTTACGTCCCACTGAAGTGCGTTTACGTATTATTTTAGATCAGACTTTGCATTTGTTACCCGGCAAAGATATTCCTGAATCACGTGAGCAGTTAGCTGATGAGACGACAGATAACTTATTATTAGATGCCTTGGGTGACTATGACGGCATTGTGTCTAGTATTCAAAGCTTAGTATTAAAGGGTGATCAAGAAACCATTCGTGTGCGATTAGATGAGCGTATGCAGGAGGTGATTGATCCGATTTGCGCCGTGAATGCCGAAGCTAAAAATAATCGTTATTATATTGAGCGTCGTTTTGTTGCGTTGTTTGCCGCCGCCGTGTTTTGGGATTTACAGCGTGTGTGCCGACGTACCGGTGCAGATTCGAGAGATAATACTGATGAGATGACAGCAAGAAAGTTAGATCGGATTATTTCGTCAACATTGAGAAAGCGTCAACGTGAAGGTCGAGGACCAGCGCAGCGCTATTTATCATAGCCGCTGCACTGGGTTCGAATTTTTACTTAAGATTAAGCGGCAGAATCCAACTCAACAATGACTTTTGCATTGTCTAGCATGCGGTTAGAGAAACCCCATTCGTTATCGTACCAGCCTAATACTTTCACACAGTTGCCAATCACTTTAGTTTGCGAGCTATCAAAAATACATGATGCTGGATTGTGATTGAAATCTGAAGACACTAACGGTAAATCATTCACGTCAAGAATATCGCTTAAATCACCCTCAGCCGCTGCCGTTAAAATGGCATTCACTTCTTCTACTGAAGTCGCTTTTGTAGATTGAAAAGTAAAATCAACTAATGACGTATTGATAATAGGAACTCGAACAGCTAAACCGTCTAGCTTACCTTGCAATGAAGGAATAACTTGACCAATGGCACTAGCGGCACCGGTTTTCGTTGGGATCATTGAGTGAGTCGCTGAACGTGCACGGCGTAAATCTGTATGGTAAACATCCGTCAACACTTGGTCGTTAGTGTAAGAGTGAATCGTTGTCGCTAAACCCGACTCAATACCAACGGTATTGTTTAATGCAAACGCTAAAGGCGCAAGGCAGTTAGTTGTGCATGATGCGTTAGAGATGATTTTGTCATCAGCAGTAAGTATTGAATGGTTAACACCATAAACAACCATTGCATCTAAGTTAGTGCCTGGTGCAGAAATCAGTACACGTTTTGCGCCGGCTTCAAGATGCTGGCCTGCAGAATCACGTGAAGTAAATAAGCCCGTGCATTCCATGACTAAATCAACGTTCATTTCAGCCCAAGGAAGTGCTTTAGGATCACGCTCAGCGATAACACGAATAGCGTCGCCATTAACCAGAATGTCTTGGCCGCTAACTTCAACAGTACCAGCGAATTGGCCGTGAGCGGTATCGTATTTTAATAAATGTGCGTTGATATCGACTGAGCCAAGATCATTAATAGCGACAATAGTGTAAGGCAGTGAATGACCTTGTGCTTTTCTTTCGTAATAGGCTCTAAGGACGTTTCTGCCGATTCGGCCGAAACCGTTGATAGCGATGCGGTACATGGGATCTCCTGCTGAGATATTAGCGTTATTTTGTGGAGAGGCTCGTTGAGTACGGCCAATCGTATTTGGTCGATAAGAGTAATAAAATTACATCAAATGTGCAATATCTGGGGGTTAAAAACCATTGAATGTAATTTTATTACATAAAGGCGTACGTTTTTTAGACGAAAAATAAAGGTTAGTGCGTTGAATTGGTGCTTAAAGTCCTGGTTTTTTTGTTTCGGCGACAGAGGCTTTGACGTGGAGAAGGTGGTCGGCGAATGCGCCACCCATTTTGAGCGCCACACCCGATACGAGTATGTCGATAAGAGAGAGTTGGGCAATCCGTGATGTCATAGGCGTGTACATATCGGTATCTTCATCGTTACCCACCGGCAATACGGTATCGCAATGCTTGGCGAGAGGAGAATCAAGGCTAGTGATACCGATAATGCTGGCTTCGGTGGCTGAGGCAATATTGGCTGCATCAATAACCGAGTGTGTGCGGCCGGTGTAAGAGATAAATACGGCGACATCGTTTTTGGTTAAGCCGGTAGCGACAATGCGTTGGTTGAGAACATCGACATGGGCAATGGCGGGTTTCTTAAAGCGCAGGAATTTGTGCTGGGCATCTAATGCCACCGAGCCTGATGCGCCATGGCCAAAAAAGTAGATGGCTTTAGCATTCGTCAGTATGGATATGGCGGACGCTAAAGTAGCGGTATCGCAGGCTTCTTGAGCCATTGTTAAGCTCGCATGCGTAGAATCAAAAACCTTGCTGATAATTTCACTGACGCTGTCATTAAAGTCGATATTTCTAGTGACTTTTCCTTGCGTGCTAGATAGTTCGCCAGAGAGTTTCACTTTGAAATCGGGGTAGCCCTTACAGCCTAAAGAGCGACATAGGCGGTTAACGCTGGGCTCGCTGACACTGGCACGTCTTGCTAGCTCGGCAATCGGTAAGCTCAAAGCCGCTTGGGGATCAGCAAGAATGGTATCAGCCACTTGTCGGGCTGTTTTACTGAGTGCGTCGCGGTTATTTAATTGCTGTAGCAAGCCCATAGGGTAGTACGCCGGTATTGAATTGATACGGGCATCCTAGCTCAGCTATTGAAATTTGTCGAGAATCGTCGAAGTGAGCGCGATGGCTCTCTATGGGATGAAGCTGCGCTTTTTTATGTATCTTAGGTTATCTTTTTGGCCATCTAGCTGAGATAATGGCTAAACGTATTGGTTAGATATTAGTTAGGCATTGGTTAGATATTTTCTCAAATTTTCTTGAATTTTAGGACGACGAATCATTGAATAAGCGTAATCACACGTTAATCCTTATAGCGGTTTTGCTCACTGTGATTATTACTATGGCGGTCGTGAGCCAATTTTTTCCGCGTAATAAAAGCTCAGCGACGGAGTCGTTCACTGCGGCGCAAACAGAAACTATTGATGCTCAAGCTCCCTCTCATGCTGCTACAAATAAGATAACTGAGTCAGCCCATTTTGTTGGCAGTGAGACATGTACAAGTTGCCACCAGTCACAACATCAGGGTTGGCAGCAATCCCATCACAGTAAAGCTTTTGCACCTGCGAGTGTTGATTCTGTCGTCGGTGATTTTTCGTCGGTATCGTTCAACTACAGCGATGGCATTGCGATTTTTGAGCAGCAGCAAATAGCCGATAAAACGCAGTATCAAATTCGTTTGCAAGAGTCGTCATCGGATTCGTCTGATAACTCCGATGTATTAGAAAATATTTACCCTGTGGTTTATACGCTTGGGGTTTTTCCTTTACAGCAATATATTTTGGAAACACATCCGGGTAATTATCAAGTGTTCGCCGTGGCTTGGGATGCAAGAGAAGCAGAGCAGGGCGGCCAGCGCTGGATGGATTTATCAACATCAAGTGCGACAGATAAGACGTTGCATTGGCGTCAATATTTTCAAAACTGGAACAGCCAATGTGCTTCTTGCCATACAACGAATTTTGAAACTAACGCTGCTTTTGCAACTAACACTCTGGTAAATGTTACTGATAATGCAGATAGTCATAATAGCCCGGCGTTCAGTTCAACTTGGTCAGAGCCAGCAGTCAGTTGCGAATCTTGTCATGGTCCCGCTGGTAGGCATCTTCAATGGGCCGACAATAAAGAAAACAATGAATATGTTAGTAAAGGTTTAGTACGGCAGTTAGCGACCGAAGATTATTGGCAATTTGTAGACGATGAACCGATAGCGCGACGCTTAACATCCAATAACGACGCTACGGCAATGCCTGTTATTGATGGCTGCGCAAACTGCCATAGTTTACGTCAGCCTATCAGTACGCAATCTCATGAAAGCACACAAACAAATTGGCTCAATAACTTTGAGCCAACGCGTGTGCGCGAACCTTTGTATTTTGCCGATGGACAAATACGAGAAGAAGACTTTGTTTACGGTTCATTCTTACAGAGCAAGATGTCTCATGCTGGTGTGACGTGTTTGAATTGCCATGATGCGCATAGTGGTTTAGTGAAGGGGTATGATGCGCAACAGTTAGCGCTGCCTTCAAATGATGGCGTTTGTGCGCAGTGCCATCGTGCCGATGTGTTTGCGGTAGAGTCGCACCATCATCATCCTGTAGAGAGTGAGTCGGCACGTTGTGTGAGTTGTCATATGCCTGAGCGTATCTATATGGGTGTAGATGCAAGGCGTGATCATAGTTTTCAAATACCTTCTCCTGCTTTGAGTCAATTATTAGATACACCTAATGTGTGTACCGACTGCCATAACAATAATAGTGATGTTTGGGCAGCAGAAAAAATTGAAGCATGGCGTGCAGCTTCGCCGGTTCTCGATAATGATGAGATGGATTTTGCTGATTGGTTATTAGCTTTTTCTCGTTTAAATAATCGTCTGGCTCAAGCGAGTACTGATAATGAGGATACAACTCAATTAATGTCGGCGTTAACGGCGCTAGAAAATAAACGTTATACCTTATTAGCATCTACTAAAACGCCGGCAATGAAAAAATCTATGCTGCTAGATTCTATGCCCATCAACCATCAGCAAGCATTTGACGCTTTGGTGTTACGATTATCTGACAATGATGTTGTAGTCCGTTTGGCCGCCATTAGCATTATCCGTAACTTCGATATTAGTCATCGTCAGCAATTATTAATGCCGCTTTTAAAAGACCCAATAAAATCTGTTCGCTTTGCGGCAACTCTCGCGCTAGCTGATTTACTGGCTACTCCTCAGTTTATTTCTCAACAAAATAATCGAAAAAATAAACGCTTATTAAAAGAGAATGTCAGACAGTTTATTGAGGCCTATGAGTATCATGGTGATTTACTCGGTTCGCAGATGACATTAGCTGATATCAATCGGCAAATGAAGAATTGGGATGCAGTGGTTATTGCTTACCAAAGAGCATTGCAGTTAGTACCATCCTATGTGCCGGCATTAGTTAATTTGGCCGATATTTATCGCTTACAGCAAGCTGATAATAAAGCAGAGCCATTATTACTTAAGGCTATTGCGGTTACCGCTGAAAATGCTCGACAGGCGATTAATGATCCGGGCGATATTTACGCCTTCGCTTTACAGCAGCAGGCATCGGTTGAATACGCATTGGGTTTGCTTTATGCGCGGGCTAAGAATTATTCAAAAGCGATAGTGCCATTAGATAATGCCGTACAGTTGTCGCCGGCGAATACTGATTACTTTTATGCTTCTTTGTTGATGCTTGATGCATTGGGCGAGCGTAGTAAAGCTTTAGAGCTATTAAGACAATCAGCATTAACGCAGAATAATGAGCAGCTAACTGCGCTATTAGGGCAGTGGCAGCCCTAGGTTGTCTTTGGCGCTGTTAGAAATCTCTGTGTTACAATGCGCTTATGACAACATAGGCGCACCATGCTAAGTGCACCCAGTAATTTACATTCAATTTTTCGTCGACGACTATTTCAGTAAAGATACCCATCATGACAGATCAACATTCTCACAACGCTGATTCCCACAAATCGGATACTGCCTCATCTGATGCAATAGCTACCAGTGCTTACAGTGGTAGCGCTGAAGATATTGTAAAGCGACATATTTATGAGCCTAACTTGCCGAGCTATACCGAAGCTGAGTTTAATATTGCTGCTGAGCGAATTGCTGCATTGTTAGAAAAAGAGAATGCCGCCATTGTCGCGCATTATTATACCGATCCGGCTATTCAAAAATTAGCTGAAATGACCGGTGGTATTGTTTCTGATTCATTAGAAATGGCACGATTTGGCGCGGCGCATAAAGCAGAAACCTTGATTGTTGCCGGCGTTAAGTTTATGGGCGAAACGGCTAAAATTTTAAGCCCTGAAAAACGCGTATTTATGCCCACCTTAGAGGCCACTTGTTCATTAGATTTAGGTTGCCCGGTTGAAGAATTTTCAGCTTTTTGTGATCAGCATCCCGACCGTACTGTTGTGGTGTATGCCAATACATCGGCAGCCGTTAAAGCGCGCGCCGATTGGGTTGTCACTTCAAGTATTGCCTTAGATGTTGTTGATTATCTTGATGGCCAAGGTGAGAAAATTATTTGGGCGCCCGATAAACATTTAGGTGCCTACGTGCAACAGCATACCGGTGCCGATATGTTGTTATGGGATAGCGCCTGTATTGTGCATGATGAATTCAAAGCGAAAGGTATTCTTGATTTGAAAGCGGTTTACCCTAACGCTGCCGTACTTGCGCATCCAGAATCGCCGGCTTCGGTATTGGCCTTGGCCGATAGAGTTGGGTCAACTACGCAAATTATTCAAGCGGCTGCCGAATTACCTCATGAGCAATTTATTGTGGCTACGGATCAAGGTATTTTTTATAAGCTCACGCAGTTAGTGCCTAATAAGCAGTTTTTGATTGCACCCACTGGCGGAGCGGGGGCGACATGTAAAAGCTGTGCTAACTGCCCTTGGATGGCAATGAATGATTTAGATAACCTTGCGAGTAGTCTAGAGTTAAAAACCAATGAAGTTTTTGTTGCAGATGAGCTTGCCGCGCGCGCATTGCTACCCTTGCAGCGCATGTTGGATTTTGTAAAAGCAGGTGCTTAAGTATAAGCGTGTTTAGAGGTTTTCAGTCGTTTTCTGTAAAGCGTTTACATGTCTAATGCGCTCTTTTATTCGCGCTGCTATTTGATAGTTATTTTTACTGAAATGCAGTGCGGTTTTTAAGTGCTGTCGTGCTTGTGAAAAGTTACCGCGCAGTAAAAAGAACTCTGCTCTCGCTTGATGTAACTGCAAAATATCACCTGCAAGTCCATGTGTTTCTGACATTAAATACCAAACATCAGCCTGAGTGGGGCGCGTTTTAGTGAGCGCCTCCAGAACTTTTTGCGCGCCTTTATAGTCTGTATTGCTTAACATCGTTTGGGCAAGCGCCATGCTAATAGCGTAGTTGTTTGGCATGGTGGCATTCAATTCATGTAGCCGTTCTTCGGCGCGCTGACTATCGCCCGCTTCAATATCGATATCAATATCCAACAATAAATATGCGAGTTTATGAGGTGCTTGTTTTAGAAGCGGTGCTAATGTCTTACGTGCTTCACGCCATTGTCGATTTTCTAAATAGGAAAGTGCTAAACCATAATTAGCTGCGCTGCGTGCTAATTCGGCAGGCACATTAATATGTGTTGGGCTGCTGGGTTCGGGTGCTGAGAGTTTCTTTAAGGCTAAGCTAAATTGTTTGATATGTTCTTTTGCTGATGCTTCGGCCGATTCTTTACCAGGCACTTTTCCCAGTGCAGTGATACGCGTCTTGATAAGTAAATAATCAAGACTAGGAGTGGCTGCTGTTGTTGGGAATTGTCTGGCGCGATTACTGGCGTCAGCAATACGTGATTCAGTAACAGGGTGCGTTAATAAAAACTCAGGCATTCTTTTGCCATACAGTCTTGATGCGTTAAGCATTTGCTTAAACATCAGTGCGGCGGATTCTGCTGGGTAACCTGCATCAACCAATGTCTTCATACCTAGCCGGTCGGCTTCTTTTTCATGCAGGCGGCTATAACGTAATTGCGAATCAAGAGCGGCAGCTTGCGAGGCCATAATGGCGGCAGATGCGGCATCTCCCTCGCTTGCTGCGGCTAAAACGATACCGGCGAGTAATCCTGCCAGCGTCGTAAAGTTGGTTCGTTGTGAGGCTTCAACACTGCGAGCAAAGTGGCGTTGAGATAAATGCGCCAATTCATGTGAGAGTACCGAAGCCAGTTGTGCTTCAGACTCAGCGTAAAGCAGTAAACCTGTATTGACGCCGATAATGCCACCAGGAACGGCAAAGGCGTTAATGGTTGGGTTGCTAACAATGACTAAGTCGAGATTCTTATCTTCTATATTGCTATAGCTCGTGAGTTTAAAAAGCAGGTTTTCTATGTATTCAAACACAAGTGGGTCGCTTTCTAGTGGGACACTGGCTCTAAATGAGCGCAGCCATGCTTGGCCTAGCGATTGCTCTTGAGCTGGTGCCATTAAGCCTGCAGCGCTGTCGCCCAGTTCAGGCAGGGGTTCAGCGGAGCTATTGGCCAAAGATGGGATGCTTAGCAACAAGCTAATTACTAGTGCAATTAACCCTTTAGATGTGCTTGAGTGGATATTAAACAGATGATTCATATTCAGTGTGTTTTGTTAGCTCTGTCGTTCGAATAATGCAGTATTTACTGGCTATTGGGTAGTGACAGTGACAGCATTCATAGGCAAGATCTAAGTTTAACGCAATCATGGCTTTTATAAGCAGTAATTCAATGGATCATCTTGCGGTTGCAAAGTTCCAGTGTTAACTTTCTTGTCCGCATCCATATTATCGTATTCAATGGGCACTCGTAATTTATGTTAAACGTATTAAAAAAGTGGTACGACCGTAACTTTCATGACGAAGAAGCGATTATTTTACTGCTTATTTTAGTTGCAGCCGGCGGCATTATTGTTGGCCTTGGTGGCATTTTATCACCGGTAATTGCAGCCCTAGTTTTGGCTTTTTTATTACAAGGGGTTGTCGCTCAGCTTGAGCGCTTCCGTTTGCCGCATCTTGTGGCCGTCTCAATGAGTTCGGCGATACTGGTCATGTCTTTAGTCGTGGGGTTAATTGTTTTAATGCCACTGGCCTTGGATCAGCTTTCTAATTTGGTCCAAGAATTGCCGAGTTTAATTGCTCTTCTTCAAGAAAAATTAATTCTCTTACCAGAGCTTTATCCCACTTTTATAACGCAGGCGCAAGTTCAGGAATGGACAGAACTTCTGAACCGAGAGCTAGGCGGTTTTGGTCAGTCAGTATTATCTTTTTCGGTTTCAAAAATCCCTAACTTGTTTAGCTTTCTGGTTTATTTAGTACTGGTTCCAGTTTTGGTTTTTTTCTTTTTGAAAGATAAAAGCTTATTGTTGAATTGGTTTGGTGGCATGTTGCCACGTAAGCGTCCATTGCTTACGCGCATTTGGATTGAGATGAATGACCAGATGGCTAATTATGTGCGTGGTAAAGCCATTGAGATGTTTATTATTGGCGTTGCCTCTTACATCGTTTTTGCTTGGTTTAATCTTAATTATGCTGCGTTATTAGCAATATTGGTAGGCTTGTCGGTCATCATTCCTTATATAGGTGCTTTTTTGGTAACGCTGCCAGTGCTCTTGGTTGCGCTATTACAGTGGGGCTTCGGCGGCGATTTTGTTTGGCTAATGGTGGTGTATTTTATTATTCAAGGCTTGGATGGTAATGCCTTGGTGCCATTATTATTTTCTGAGGCCGTTAATCTTCACCCCGTTGCTATTTTGTTAGCGATATTATTTTTTGGTGGTGTGTGGGGATTATGGGGTGTGTTCTTTGCTATTCCATTAGCGACACTGATTAAAGCGGTTCTTAATGCTTGGCCAAATATTCGTGATGAATTAACGCTGAGTGAAGCGGCAGATGAAATAAAATCAGGAACTGAAGCCTAAGCTTCAGTTCTATAACATCCATTTTGTTAGTGTCGGTTTACGTTTTTTTTAGCTTCTTTCTTCATAGATAGCTTGTATCGATTTTATCAATAGGAACCTTACTCATTAATAAATTATATAAGGCAAAATTTTCTAAGATTTGCCGTTTGCTGCTATCTGCTTTATTTTCGCTCAGTTTAATGGCTTGTTCACCAACATATTTACTCATGGGTGATGCCGCTGGTATTGCAGAAAATACAGTGCGTCAAAGCCCTGATGACGCTCGACGTTATCAATATTTTACGCTGGATAATCAACTTAAAGTGTTATTGATTTCGGATGCCGATGCTGAAAAAGCAGCTGCGTCATTAGATGTGCATGTCGGCTCTCGCTATGATCCTGCAACTCGACAAGGCTTGGCTCATTTTCTTGAACACATGTTATTTTTAGGCACTAAAAAATACCCTGATGCCGATGGCTATCAAAAATTTATTAGTGAGAATGGTGGCAGCCATAATGCCTATACCAGCTTTGAGCATACCAACTATTATTTTGATATTGATAATGCCTCTCTTGCGCCTGCGTTAGATCGTTTTTCTGATTTTTTTGTTTCGCCATTGTTTGATGCTGCTTATGTACAGCGTGAAATGAATGCTGTGGAATCTGAATACCGTGCCAGAATTAAAGATGAAAATAGACGTATTCTTGATGCGACGCGACAACTCATTAATCCTGAACATCCGTATCGTCAATTTTCAGTGGGTAGCTTGGATACCTTGTCGTTGCCATCAATAAGAGAAGATATGCTGGATTTTTATCAGCGTTATTACTCTGCCAGTCGAATGACTTTAGTGGTTGTGGGTAATTATTCTTTACCCGAGCTGAAGCGTATGGTGCTGCATCGCTTTGTATCTATTCCTAATAATGGTTCGTTAACAGAAGCTATTGATGAGCCCTTGTTGACGACTACTCACAGCACGCTGCCATTACTACTGACTGTGCAGGCTGAAAAGCCTATACGGCAGTTACGTTTAACATTTCCAATGCCTGATTTATCCAATGATTTTCGCACTAAGCCCTTAAGTTATATTGGCAATATCCTCGGACATGAAGGTAAGGGGAGTTTGCTATCGCTCTTAAAAGCGGCTGGATGGGCTGAAGGTTTGGCGACGGGTGTTGGATTAAATTATACTGGTGGTGCTACGTTTCAAATAAATATTGCTTTAACGGAAAAAGGTGTTGAAGAATTTCAACAGGTTACCAGTGAAGTTTTTTTCGCTATCCAATATTTAGGCGGGCAGCATAAGCAGAACCCTCAATTAAGTCGTGCATTATTTATTGAGCAGCGTCAGCTTGCCGATATGGCTTTTCGTTTTTATCAACGGCCGCCGGTGATGTCGGCGGCAATGGGTGCCGCGGCTAATCTTCATTTTTATCCGCCGGCTGAAGTTATTTCTGGCGATTACGATTACAGTGAGTACCGTCCTGAATTAATTGCAGATCGTTTGGCGCGTATGACGCCTGATAATGTATTGCTTACTCTGATTTCGAAAGACTTTGCGAAACACCTTTCTGAAAATATTAAATCGAAGAACATCAGTCCATGGTTTGCTGCACCTTATTCAGTGACTAAAGTACCCCAATCGTGGTTAGAAAAATGGCAGGGCGATTTAAATAGCACGCTGGCTAGTCAGTCTTTGACTTTGCCGGATGCGAATACCTTTATTGCCCAAGATTTTGAATTGTTATCTGCGGCGATTGAAAGTGATGTGCCCACTTTATTGGTTGAGCAAGCGGGTCTGCGTTTGTGGGTAAAAACTGATGATACTTTTGAAGTCCCTAAAGCGGATGCTTTATTTTCTTTTCTAACGGCATCATCAAGGCAGTCGAGTCGAACTGCGGCTTTATCGCAGCTGTATGCCAGTATCGTGAATGAGCAGTTAAATGAGTATTTATATCCTGCTTATTTGGCGGGTATGAATGTGCGGTTTTATTCTCAGCGTCGCGGCTTTACATTGAGTTTGGGCGGCTATAACGATGGCCTTATTGATTTGGCTGAAAAAGTGTTGCCGACGTTAACATCAATTGATATTCATCCTGATCGTTTTGACAGTATTAAAGTGGAGTTGATGCGCGCGTGGCAATTAAATAGAGAGAGCACGCCGTACCGACGTTTATCTTCGACGATGCAGCAAGCGTTATACGAGAATAGTTGGAGTGAAGTCGAGCTAATGGAAGCCTTGGCGGATGTGACAATCGCCGATTTACAAGATCATGTTGATGCACTGTGGCCGAGTATTTATACCGATGGCATGCTTCACGGCAATGTTGATGACAATACGGTTAAAGCCTTGACGGATTTGTTGGCTGCCTTGCCGAGTTGCGGCTGCGATTTAACCGAGCAGCGCTTGCATGTGGGTGTGGTTAAGCTGCCATTGGGTCGTCAGCAACAAAGGCAGCCATTGAATCATAGTGATGCTGCAGTCTTATGGTACTTTCAAGCGCCGGATGAGAGTTTAAGCAGTGCTGCATTGAGCCAGTTAACAGTGAGTGTGCTGCACCCTCAATTGTTTAATCAACTGCGAACCGAGCAGCAGCTGGGTTATGTGGTTGGCGCTAGCGCGTTTAATCGCAATAAATTGCCAGGCATCGCTTTTCAGGTTCAATCGCCCTCAAGCAATGAGCAAGAAATTCTTGCGGCACTTAATGGTTTTATAGAGGGTGTGCTTGAGCACGGTGTCGATATTGAAGAGTTTAAGCGTCATCGACAGGCGTTATCGACCCAGTTGCGTGAGGCTGATCAGAATCTCAGTGATCGCAGTCGACGCTTCTGGGGCAGCTTAGTCTTGGCCGACGAAGCATTTGATCGTCGAGAGCGCTTGGCCGTTATTGTTGATGATATGACTTATGATGATTGGCTGGCTTTTGTGCGAGCGCTATTATCGTCCCAAGAGGCTTCATTAATACAGTTAACTGATTCAGTGAGTTCGGCGTCTTTAGAGGTTGAAGTTACTGCTTCAAGGACTGGTCAGGCTCCGATTCAGGCCTTTGACGCTAATAATAAGCAGCAAATTATTTACTATCGCTAGCGACTCCCTTTTTTGTGCTTTCTTGTTTTTTATAGCGTTTCTGCTCATTTCTGCTTTTTTACCTACTTTTTATAGATTTTATAAGCATTAAGCGGTTTTTTTTAAGTGCTTAGGGTTGCTGGCAACTGCCAGTAACGGCCTCTGAATATTTAATACAGTTGTATTAATTGATCTGGTGAGATGCTTTAAGTTGCACTAAACTGCACTCAATCGCGCTATAAGCGCTTTCTTTTTGTCGCAATGCTATTGAACAAAGGTGTTACACGTTATGCACGATCAGGATAAAGATCCGCTGGAAACGCAAGAATGGTTGGATTCACTTGAATCAGTCATTCATCAAACAGGCCGCGGTCGCGCCGCCTATTTATTACAGCAATTGGTTGATCGCGCCGTTGAAGCCGAAATCAAGATGCCGCCGGCTATTACTACGCCTTACCGTAATACCATATCGCCTATTAATGAAAAGCATATGCCAGGCGATTTATTTATGGAGCGTCGCATTCGCTCTATTACTCGTTGGAACGCGCTAGCCATGGTTATGCGCGCCAATGATAATGACGAAGGTTTAGGCGGTCATATCTCTAGCTTCTCATCGGCGGCAACGCTTTATGATGTCGGCTATAACTATTTCTTCCGTGGACCTACGGATCAGAAAGAAGGCGATTTAATTTATTACCAAGGCCATTTGGCTCCAGGTATTTATGCGCGCTCTTATCTTGAAGGTCGTCTGTCTGAAGAGCAGCTCGATAACTTCCGTCGTGAAGTTGATGGCAATGGTTTGTCATCTTACCCGCATCCTTGGTTAATGCCTGACTACTGGCAGTTCCCAACCGTATCGATGGGCTTAGGTCCCATTCAAGCGATTTACCAAGCCCACGTAATGAAGTATCTCGATAAGCGTGAAATGGCTGTTCGTGATGATCGTAAAGTCTGGTGTTTCTTAGGTGATGGCGAGTGTGATGAGCCAGAATCATTGGGTTCAATCTCAATGGCCGGTCGAGAAAAACTGGATAACTTAATTTTTGTTATCAACTGTAACCTCCAGCGTCTTGATGGTCCTGTTCGCGGCAATGGCAAAATTGTCCAAGAGCTTGAAGGTGTTTTCCGTGGTGCTGGTTGGAACGTCATAAAAGTATTATGGGGTCGCCGTTGGGATGCGCTATTAGAGCGTGACACCACGGGTTTACTTCAGCAGCGTATGAACGAAGTACGTGATGGTGAATTACAGAATTATAAATTTAATGGTGGCGCCTATACGCGTGCTCACTTCTTTGGCAAATACCCTGAGCTATTAGAGCTAGTTAAAGATTTATCTGACGACGACATCATGAATCTTAACCGTGGTGGTCATGACCCTTACAAAGTGTATGCGGCCTATGCCGAAGCAGTAGAGCATTCAGGTCAGCCAACCGTTATCTTAGCGCAAACCGTTAAAGGTTATGGCACAGGCGAAGCGGGTGAAGCGAACAATGAAACGCATTCACTGAAAAAATTAGATACAGCTAGCCTTAAGCAATTCCGTAATCGCTTTAACATTCCGCTATCAGATAAAGAATTAGAAACGGTTCCTTACTATCGTCCGTCACCTGACAGCCCAGAAATGGTTTACATGCGCAGTCGACGTGACAAGTTAGGTGGTTTTATTCCTCGCCGTCGTTCAGAGTTTGATGCCTTAAAAACACCGGCATTAGAAGATTTTTCTGCGCAATTAAAAGGCTCAGGTAAGCGTGAAATTTCTAGCACCATGTCATTTGTACGTGTGTTATCAACCCTAGTAAAAGATAAAGAAATTGGTGAGCGAATTGTTCCTATCGTTCCTGATGAAGCGCGTACCTTTGGTATGGAAGGTATGTTTAGACAGTTAGGCATTTACTCTTCGCAGGGGCAGCTCTATACCCCGCATGATTCCGGTGGAATTATGTATTACAAAGAAGATGAAAAAGGCCAGATTCTCGAAGAAGGTATTAACGAAAGTGGTGCGATGTCAGCTTGGTTAGCTGCGGCAACTTCTTACAGCACCAACAATGTGCCGTTAGTCCCGTTTTATATTTTCTATTCAATGTTTGGTTTTCAACGCATTGGTGATTTAGCGTGGGCTGCCGGTGATAGTCAGGCACGTGGCTTTTTAATTGGTGCTACTGCTGGTCGAACTACGTTGAATGGTGAAGGCCTACAGCATCAAGATGGTCACAGTCATTCAATGGCGTCGACGATTCCAAACTGTGTGTCTTATGATCCAACTTATGCTTACGAATTGGCTGTTATTGTGCAAGACGGCTTAAAGCGTATGTACGAACTGCAAGAGAATAAGTTTTATTACATCACCGCGATGAATGAAAACTACACTCACCCTGCAATGCCTGTTGGCGTTGAAGAGGGCATCATTAAAGGCATTTACCCATTATTTAAGAGCCCGCTAAAAAGCACTAAGCGTGTTCAATTAATGGGGTCGGGTACTATTTTGCGTGAAGTCGAAGCAGCCGTTGAATTATTGAAAGATGATTGGGATGTTGCCGCAGACGTTTGGAGTATTACGAGTTCAAATGAATTGCGTCGTGATGGTTTAGCGTGTGAACGTTGGAACATGTTACACCCGAATGAAACACCTCGCGTACCGTATATCACTGAGCAATTGCAAGATGCTCCGGGTCCATTTATTGCCGCAACGGATTACATGAAATTGTATTCTGATCAATTGCGTCCTTACATTCCTGGTAACTTTAAAGTGCTAGGTACCGATGGTTTTGGTCGCAGTGATACGCGCGCTAAATTGCGTCACTTCTTTGAAGTGAACCGTTACTTTGTAGTGATTGCTGCATTGGGTTCGCTGGTTGAAGAAGGCACCATTAAAGCCGATGTAGTTGCTGAAGCGATTAAGAAGTATGGCATTTCGCCAGAAAAAATTGACCCAGTAACCGTTTAAGTTACCAGATAAGGACTGATAGAGTGAGTAAGCAAACCGTAAAAGTGCCTGATCTTGGTGGGGCTTCTGAAGTAGAAGTGATTGAAATCTGTGTAGCTGTAGGCGACACCATAAGCCTAGATCAATCATTGATTGTTGTTGAATCTGATAAAGCATCAATGGATATTCCCAGTCCAGTTGCTGGCGTTATTGTTTCCATTGCTGTTGCCGATGGCGCAACCGTCTCAGAAGGCGATGTTGTTTTAGAAGTAGAACTGGCTGGCAGTGATAGCGATGCCGCTGTTAATGTTGAAGCGCCAGTAGAAGCACCCGCTCAAGCAGCGGTTGTTGAATCTGCTCCGGTTGTTGAAGCAGCACCCGTTGTCGAAGCGGCTAATCCAACCGGCGCACCTGTTACATCGGTGCTGTCTGTTTACGTGCCTGACTTAGGTGGCGCAGACAAAGTTGAATTAATTGAAGTGGTCGCCGGTGTTGGCGAACGCATTAGTGAAGGTGATGGCATTGTTGTCATGGAATCCGATAAAGCGTCTATGGAGTTACCTTCACCGGTAACGGGCGTTATTACGGTTATGCATGTTAAAGAAGGTGACTCACTTGCCGAAGGTGATTTAGTTGCTGAAGTTGAAGTTATAGACAGTGCACCTGCACCGGTGGCCAGCGCAGCTAGCAGTGCTCCGGCGCCTGTCAGTGCGCAGCCTGAAGTAAAAGCAGCAGCGCCTGTTATTGAAAATATAGCGAAACCGGCTGCATCAGATAAATCTGATGATAGTATTTCTGCGAGAGATCGCCGTCGTAAGACTGATACTCATGCAGGCCCAGCGGTTAGAAAATTAGCGCGCGAACTCGGCGTTGATTTAAAACGTGTTAAAGGTACTGGCCCACGTGATCGTGTTGCCAAAGAAGATTTGCATAACTTCGTTAAGAAAATTGTGAGTGAGCCACAGTCTGTTGGCAGTGGTATTCCGCAAGTACCGGCTGTTGATTTCGCGCAATTCGGTGAAGTTGAAATTAAGCCGATGACTAAGCTGCATAAGCTTACCGCAGCTAATATGCAACGCAGCTGGTTAAATGTACCGCATGTCACACAATTTGATGAAGCCGATATTACTGAGCTAGAAACCTTTAGAAAAGGATTGAAAGCTGAAATGGACAGACGTGGTATTAAAATTACGCCGCTGCCGTTTTTAATAAAAGCCGTTGCCGCCGCATTGCGTGCTAATCCTGCTTTTAATGCTTCACTCAGTGCCGATGGTGAATCCATTGTGTATAAAAAATATATCAACATTGGTATGGCCGTTGATACACCCGCAGGATTAATGGTGCCGGTTATTCGTGATGCCGATCAAAAAGGTATTTGGGAATTATCGCAAGAGATTCTTGAGCTAGCGACTAAAGCCAAAGAGCGTAAACTCAAGCCAGCAGAAATGCAGGGCGGGTGTTTTACGATTTCAAGCTTAGGTGGTATTGGTGGTACAGGATTTACGCCTATCGTTAACACCCCAGAAGTCGGTATTTTAGGTGTGTCTAAATTAGCGATTAAACCTGGCTATGTTGATGGCAACCTTGAACCAAGAAAGATGCTGCCTGTATCGCTCTCTTATGATCACCGTGCAGTGAACGGTGGAGATGCGGGTCGTTTCCTAACGTTTATCTCAGCGGCATTGAGCGACGTTAGACGTTTGGTTTTATAGTCTAACGAACGCTTGATTAATCAATCTGGTGAGTAGCCAGAACGAAAGCCCAAGTACCTTTTGATGATAATTATCAGGTAACTTGGGCTTTTTTTTAAGAAAATTGGGTTATCACTAAAAAAAGTTTGAGCTTATTTAAAGTGCATCTACAGACGGTCTTAGCAAAGTGCCTGCGGCAGACTGACCAAAGTGGATATTGTCTGCGCTAATCACCGATTTCAGTTAAGTCACTCATTTCATTCGTTTTTCTCTCTATGTCTATGGTAGAGGATTCGGCTGCTCACTCGAAAATACAGACAAAAACCATAATAACTTTTAGTTATGCCTCCCTCTTGTTTAGAACTAATTCTTTCTAACCATTAAATTTAGGCGCATATTTCTGGTGCTAAATAATTAAACCGTCTAGGCTCTAATTATAAGCATGTCATTGAGATGTTTTATTACAGATTTTGAGAGAGATCACATTGCTGTAATAAAAAAATGTTTTAAATGAGATGCCAATAATAATTAGAAGATTCGCCTTTGTGTTTTTATTTTTCGACTTTAGGAGGTTGAGGACATGGCAAGACAAGCGAACAGCACACAAATAAACAATGAAAATATTTCATCATCAGATCGAGCGGTCGATATGAGTATGGATTTAGACGATGCTTCATTGGCTATGTCAGATGATGATAGTAGTGAAGTAACTAAGCCTGCAATCTTTTCTAAATCTACCGATGTCCGTAGACGTCTAGAAGAAAGATTAGAAGTGCGGCTTTTAAAAGATCAACTAGGTATTGATGATTTTGATATTTAAAAAAATGAGTGGATGCTTTTTTTTGAATAGATAAACATGAATAAATAGAAAATTAAATAGCCCTTTAATAAGATCTTAAAAAAGACGAATAAAGGCGTTGTTTGTTATTGATAAACTCTAGACCTGAAGTTATGCGAACCTGAAGTTATGTAGACCTGAGGTTTTATAAGTTTAAGTAGATTTGAAGTTAGATATAAAAAAATAATAAAAAAATAAGTTAGCCAAAAAAAATATAAAAAAGGCTATTAAAATAGTGGTTACCATTAAAAAAATGCCGTCCAACATTTGGGTGGCATTTTTTTTTGCTAATCTGTTATAGTGCTTTTCTTTGTCGGCCAATAAGTAGGTAGCTATTTTGAAGGCATTACTCTCCCAGTCAGGCGCCAAAGCGTTTTATGCCGTTATATTTTTTAATGCTGTCATTGATCTTGGTCATAAAATCACCCTGCAAAACACCGTCTTTAAAGTACATGATGGCGGTTATCAAATTATTCTTATCGCCATTATTAATGCGCTTATTTTATTGCCCTATATCACCTTAGTTGTTCCTATTGGGCGCGTTGCTAATAGCACGCCTAAACCTACCATGATGAAGTTGGCTGCATGGTGTTCATTGATGCTCACCATAATGATTACTTTTTTTTATTATTTAGGTTGGTTTTGGCCGGCAATGGCGGCGACATTATTTATGGCTGTGCAATCCGCGTTTTACTCGCCTGCAAAATTATCGTATTTAAAAATATTGTTTGGTAAAAGTCGTTTGGCTGCATCCAATGGCTTGGCGCAGGCAATAGTGATTACCGGTATTTTATTAGGCACGGTCATTTTCTCTGTTGGCTTTGAGTATTTGTATCAGCTTTTAGAAAATGTGTCGCCGGTCGATAGTAAAAATGCGGTCACCTCTACAATGTGGCCATTAGGCTTAGGACTAATAACGTTAGCAATAGTCCAAATATTTTTAGTCAGTCGAATTCCTAAAAAACCAGAAGAGTTATCGCAGACCAATAATGGCTTAGGTTTGCAAACACCTCGATTATCAATTTTTTATTTACTCAAAGATAATCGCTTATTTATTCCAGTATTAGGCTTATCACTTTTTTGGGCGGTGGGGCAGGGTATGCTAGCAGCGTTTCCTGCATTTGCTAAAGCGCATGCAGGCATAACGAACGCGGCAGTTATTCAAGCTATCTTAGCGTCTTCTGCGGTGGGTCTTGCGATAGGTGCTTTTCTTGTTGCTCGATTCTCACGAGCCACCATTAATTTAAAATTAGTCCCGCTGGGTGTTATTGGTTTATCGGCTGGGCTGTGGTCATTAACTTTTCTGAGTACGCCATTAGCCTTTTTAAATATGCCTATCGCTTTTGCTGGTGTGTATTGCGTTATGGGTATTTCATCATCGCTTTTAGTGGTGCCGTTAAATGCCTATATTCAATGGCAGGCGGCAGAAAATACATTGGGCGGTGTTATTGCTGCCAGCAACTTTTTTCAAAATATCGCTATGTTACTGATGCTCAGTTTAACCATTGCTTTTGCCTTGGCCGATTTTGATAGCCATCATTTGCTGCAAATGATGGCCGTGTTAACCA
>JABIQF010000214.1 GCA_018668095.1 Cellvibrionales bacterium | reverse complement strand
GCCAGCTGGTTATGGTGATCTTTCTAATTGTAAATTAAATCCTATTGTGGCTGTTGATATAGGTTTTAATTCATTGGTCGGCGCAACCATTTATAAAGATGAAGGGCCATGCATAATAAAATCGGTACGTATAAGTACTCATTCATATTTTGATTTTTTGGACTTACTTGGTACCGGCCTTTCTCCTAATGCTCATATACATTGGGTTTCTCTGTTTTTAGAGCAGTTAGTATATAAGTCGAATGAAGGAATTGAATATAGTGATTTTGTATACGATGATGATTCTTGGTCGAATGTCACTTTCAGAATGAGCTAGCTATTATCGTTGATAATAAGTTATTCTCATTTTTATCCCTAGCTACTCTTCACTCTTATCAGGCTCTAAATTCTCAGCATGCAAATAAAGCCGATCAATTAATTCGCTAAATTGCTGTTGCTCGGCTTTGTTAAAGCAGTTGAGTAAGCGCTTTTCATATTCATACGATAACGGCACCAACTCATCATAAACAGATAGTCCTGTTTTTGTGAGTTGTAGCATTGATCGACGCTTATCATCTTGATCAAACTTTCGTTTAATTAATTTACGCTGCAATAATTTATTCAGTGCACGACTCAAAATTGATTTCTCAATTTGAGTTTTGCTCGACACTTCATCTGCCGATGTCCCCGGGTATTCACCCAGCACCGCCATAATCCGCCATTCAGTTATCGATAACGCAAACTTATGTTTATACGTTTCAGCAATAAGACTACTGACTTTATTCGACAAAATGGATAGCCGATAGGGCAGGTAACGCTCTAGCGTAATAATCGATTGATTTTCAATTGTAAATTTTTTCATGTGACTCTGCATAATTATTGACATTAGTTGCAATGCCAACCAATAATAGTTGTTATTGCAACTAATACGGTTGGTATTACAACTAATTGTAGTCGATATCCCATCACATTACAGCGAATACTGATTTCTTATGCGCTATTACTTTAACGTCGCTGTATGCGGGGGCAAGTAGGGCATTCCAGTATGACGCAGGAGTAGATCATGACTGAAAGCGTTAACCTTAACCAGAATGAAGACCAGAATCTGAATAACCCCATGGGTTTAGATGGCTTTGAATTTGTCGAGTTTGCCGCACCCGAGCGCGGTGTACTAGAGCCTGTCTTTGAAACCATGGGTTTTAGTCATGTTGCTACTCACCGCTCTAAAGCCGTTGTGCTTTATCGCCAAGGTGATATTAATTTTATTATTAATTATGAACCCAAAAGTTATGCTTGGTATTTTGCGCAAGAGCACGGTGCATCGGCCTGCGGTATGGCCTTTCGCGTAAATGATGCGCAGGCAGCGTATCAGCGTGCGCTTGATATGGGCGCGCAGCCCGTCGATATTCCTGTCGGACCCATGGAATTGCGCTTACCCGCCATTAAAGGTATTGGTGGCGCACCGCTGTATTTAATAGATCGCTATAAGCCAGGCAGCTCTATTTACGATATTGATTTTATTTTTAATGAAGGCGTAGACAAAAATCCTATTGGCTGTGGTTTTAAAGTGATTGATCATTTAACCCATAATGTTTATCGCGGCCGCATGGATTATTGGGCCAGTTTTTATGAGCGCATATTCAACTTTCGCGAAATCCGTTATTTCGATATTAAAGGTGAATACACGGGCTTACTGTCACGCGCTATGTCTGCGCCCGATGGAAAAATTCGTATTCCGCTCAATGAAGAAGCCACCCAAGGTGGGCAAATTGAAGAGTTTCTTCAAGCCTATAACGGTGAGGGTATTCAGCATATTGCTTTTGATTGCGATGACCTACCGGCCTGCTGGGATAGGCTTAAAGCAAGAGGGGTACCGTTTATGACAGCGCCGCCCGATGCCTACTACGAGATGCTCGATCAGCGCTTACCTAATCATGGCGAGTCTATCGATGAACTTAAATGTCGCGGCATTTTGTTAGACGGCTCAACTGAAAATGGCGATAACCGTTTGCTGTTACAAATTTTTTCCGATGCCTTAGTCGGCCCTCTGTTTTTTGAATTTATTCAACGCAAGCGTGACGAAGGTTTTGGTGAAGGCAACTTTAAAGCCTTATTCGAATCTATTGAACGTGATCAATTAAGTCGTGGTGTCATCAATACAGCTGTAAACAATGACACAGCTGTTAACAATGATACGACTATTAATGGAAGCGACAGCTCCATCGAGCAACAGGAGGCAAGATAATGCAGATCCAGCGTATTCATCATGTAGCTTACCGATGCATTAACGCTAAAGAAACGGTGGCATTTTATCAGCAGCTACTTGGCATGGATTTTAAGCTCGCGATTGCCGAAGACAAAGTGCCTTCAACGCAAGCGCCCGATCCTTATATGCATGTTTTTTTAGATGCCGGCAATGGCAATGTGCTGGCGTTTTTTGAATTGCCGAATTCACCCATTATGAGCCGCGATGCGAATACCCCTGAATGGGTACAGCATATAGCGTTTGAGTTGGAAAACCTTGATGCACTCATGTCGGCGAAAGCGTCATTGCAAGCGGCAGGTGTTGAAGTGTTAGGTCCTGTCAATCACACCATTTTCCAGTCCATTTACTTTTTTGACCCTAACGGCCATCGCCTTGAGCTAGCGGTTAATACCGCAAAGCCAGGCATGTTAGATGAGCTGCACCGCGTAGCACCCGATATGTTAGAGGAGTGGGATAGGACCAAGCGAGCCCCCAAACATGCCAGCTGGTTACACGAGTAGTGTCTTGCTGCACTGCGTATTTTATTGTTGTTAGTTAACGGAAACCATTATGAAACTTGCTTCTTTAAAGCACCGTCGCGACGGCCAATTGATTGTCGTTAATCAAGCGCTTAGCCATTATGCCGATGCCAGCCATATTGCACCCACACTGCAGGCCGCGTTAGATAATTGGAAAATATGCCAGCCGCTTTTGGAATCGCTTTACCTGCAACTTGAAGCGGGTGAGATCAACGGCGAAGTCTTTAGCCCCTCTCATTGTGCCTCGCCATTACCACGGGCCTACCAATGGATTGATGGCAGTGCCTATGTCAATCATGTTGAGCTGGTCCGTAAGGCGCGCAATGCAGAAATGCCCGATAGTTTTTGGATAGACCCTCTTATGTACCAAGGTGGCTCTGACGCTTTTCTTGGGCCCCGTGATGCTATTCAAATAACGGATGAACAATGGGGTATCGATTTTGAAGCCGAGCTAGCCGTTATTGTTGACGATGTACCAATGGGTGTGTCAGAGCATGATGCCGCTAAGCATATTCAATTACTGATGTTGGTGAATGACGTATCGCTGCGTAACTTGATTCCTGCCGAGCTTGCAAAAGGCTTTGGTTTTTTTCAGTCAAAACCCTCTAGTGCCTTTTCGCCTGTGGCGGTTACGCCCGCTATGTTGGGTGATCAATGGCGTAACGGAAAGGTGCATTTACCCTTAAAAGTCACGCTTAATAATGAAGTAGTAGGTGAGCCTAATGCCGGTGTAGATATGACCTTTAATTTCCCGCAGCTTATTGCTCACGCCGCATTGTCGCGTCCACTTTGTGCGGGCACCATTATTGGTTCTGGCACCGTGTCGAATCTTGATCGATCAAATGGTTCCTGTTGTCTTGCCGAAGTACGCATGCTCGAAACCATTAGCCATGGTAAGCCGAGCACTGAATTTATGCGCTTTGGTGACCGCGTTGAAATAGAAATGCTGAATACCCAAGGAGAATCAATTTTTGGAAAAATCGATCAAAGTGTTAAACCCTTCAATGTTAAATGATGAACCTACAATGTTTAATGATGATCCTTCAATGGCCGATGATGACCCCATTTTTCGTTTGCTAATGGAATATCGTCAAGATTCTCGTGACGATAAAATCGACTTAGGCATTGGTGTTT
>JABIQF010000088.1 GCA_018668095.1 Cellvibrionales bacterium | reverse complement strand
CTGCAACTTTTCATGCATTTGCACAATTGTTGCGCTCTCTACTTTTTTTTCTACTTCCAATTCTTTTGTTTCTACTACCAATTGTTTAGTCTCAACGGCCGCTTGCTCTTGTGACTGACTGATATCAACCACTTCATAGCCTACGATTTTCTTGTCTATTTTAAGCGTCATAACATCATTCCATATTTTACTGATCTTTAATCGGTACAAAAAATTAGATGCGTTAAAGTTTTCCGTAGTAACCTTCTTTTAAGGCATCATACAAATTCGCTGCTGTGTGTTTTTCACCGTCATATTCAATTTCTTCATTACCGCGCACTTCTACAATAGCGCCATCATCCAAAGTGAATTGATACAAGGTATTCGCTAAATCTTTATCTTTAACCAATACACCTTGAAAGGCCTCTGGGTTAAAACGAAAGGTTGTGCAGCCTTTTAAGCCCTTGCTATAAGCATAGGAATAAATATTTTTGAATTTCTCATAGGGAATATCAGTAGGCACATTAATGGTTTTGGATATTGAAGAATCAACCCATTGCTGCGCCGCTGCTTGCACATCTACATGCTGCTCGGGCAATACACTATCGGCGCTTACAAAGTAATTAGGAAGCTGCTGATTTTCCTGTTCAGCATCGGGCATGGCAGAGGCATTAATATTTGTTTTATAAGCCAAGAGTTCATATGAAAAAACATCTACTGGCTCTTTGCTTTTTTTACCTTCACGAATAATATTGCGCGTATAGTGATGCGCAAAACTAGGCTCAATGCCGTTACTAACATTGTTACCTAACGATAAAGCAATGGTTCCCGTAGGTGCTAAAGAGCTGTGGTGAGTGAATCGAGCGCCAACCTCACTCAATGCCTTTACTAGCTCGGGTTCAACCGAAGCAATTTTCTGCATATAGCGACTATAACGACTATGCAATACCTTACCCTTAACGGCATCACCCACCGAATATCCATCTGCTGTCATTTCAGGCCGTATGGCTAACATACCCTCGGAAACGATAAAATCTTCTTCCATTATTGGCGCTGGACCTTTTTCTATCGCCAGCTCAAGGCCTGCCCGCCAACCTTCTAAGGCTATTTCACGACTCACTTTTTCAGTAAAGGCCACCGATGCTTTACTGCCATAGGTTAAGCCCAGTAATGTCAGTGCAGAACCTAAACCTAAAAAGCCTAAACCATGCCGTCGCTTTCGAATAATTTCTTCACGCTGTTCTGGCAAGGGCAAACCATTCAGTTCTACCACGTTATCTAACATGCGCGTAAATACATTAACCACTTCTCGAAAACGCGACCAATTAAACTCGGCTGTATCGGTAAATGGATTATCGACAAATCGTACTAAATTAATCGAGCCTAACAAACAGGCACCGTAAGGAGGAAGGCCTTGTTCACCACAGGGATTAGTGGCACGAATATTTTCACAAAACCAGTTATTGTTCATTTGGTTATACTGGTCAATTAAAATAAACCCGGGCTCGGCGTAATCATAGGTTGCAGACATAATCGCATCCCACAATTGCTGGGCAGGTACCTTACGATAAATTTTGCAGGCAACTTTTCCAATATCATTGACCACATAGCCCTTACTAACCGGCCAATTACGCCAAAGTATTTTATCGCTATATTTATCAGCATCGTCTAAGGAAATATTCTCTATTTGTAATTCTGCTTCACTTATAGGAAAAGCTAACGGCCAATCGTCGCCCTTTTCGACCGCTTGCATAAAGTCATCAGTAATCAGTAACGACAAATTAAATTGCCGTAAACGACCGTCTTCACGCTTGGCCTGAATAAACTCAAATACATCGGGATGACCCACATCAAACGTAGCCATTTGTGCGCCACGGCGACCACCCGCAGACGAAATGGTAAAACACATTTTGTCGAAGATATCCATAAACGACAGAGGTCCAGAGGTGCGCGCCCCTGCTCCTGAAACATAGGCATCTTTAGGTCGTAAGGTTGAAAACTCATAGCCAATGCCTGCACCGGTTTTTAAGGTTAAACCGGCTTCATGCAGTTTTTCAAAAATCGTATCAATTGAATCTTCTACTGTTCCAGCAACAGTACAGTTAATCGTTGAGGTGGCTGATTTATAGGCCTTAGCGCCGGCGTTAGAAATAATACGACCCGCGGGTATAGCGCCTTGATGCAGCGCCCATATAAATTTTTGATACCAATAATCTTGATTTTTTTCATCTTCAACCTCGGCTAAAGCACGAGCAACACGTTGATAGGTCGCATCAATATTTTTATCAACTGGTTCACCGGTTTTATTCAGCAGGCGATACTTTTTTTCCCAAATATCGAGCGAGGCCGATTGCATAGCGACCTCCT
The DNA here is from genome assembly GCA_018668095.1 of Cellvibrionales bacterium. GTDB lineage: Bacteria > Pseudomonadota > Gammaproteobacteria > Pseudomonadales > UBA7434 > UBA7434. The sequence goes on along the minus strand of JABIQF010000088.1, from coordinate 4,959 downwards.
CTTTTTCTGTATTCTCACTGCTCTTCTCTTTAATTAATTTGTCCACAACATTAACCCCGTTTACGAACAACTTGATAACCCTTACGAGTTAGATATTTCAAGGGAGCGCTAAGCATGTGCACTAAGCGGGTGAATGGAAACAGGAGGAAAATAGTAAGCCCTAAAAACAAGTGCACTTTAAATACCCATGCTTCTGCTAAGACAAAATCGGCGGCTCCACTTCTAAAAGTTACAATATGTTGTGCCCAGTTACCCAAGGCCACCATCGAACTGCCATCTAAGTGCTGCGCTGAATAAGGTATGGTGATTAAACCCAAAATTAGCTGCACATATAAAATCAGTAACACTGCAATATCGGTTGGCTTGCTGGTAGCCCGTATACGCGGATCAAACAACCGTCGACGAATTAAAATAGTTAAACCTACAAAACAAATACTGCCAAATATACCGCCAGCTATCATGGCCATAAGTTGCTTGGTCTGTGCACTCATCACTAAATGATAAACTGACTCTGGCATAAGTAAGCCCACCAAATGGCCAAAAAATAATAAGATAATGCCCACATGAAATAAATTACTGCCAACCCGCATACCTTTTGCACGCAACAATTGGCTGGAGTCTGCCTTCCAAGTATATTGGTCACGATCGTAACGGAACACACTGCCTACAACCATAATCGTTATTGCAATGTACGGATAGATTCCAAATAAAAACTGATTGATAAACTCGCCCATCATAGACCTCCAACAATTTTAATGGTCTGCTCGTCCATACTCGAGCAACTATGGCAATCACTGACTTGCGGATCACCACCAAAGGCTTCAGCTTCTTCCCATTCTTTATCTAATGCATCCAAGCTATTATCTTCAGCATTAACGAAAGCAATGGCAGCATCAATAATTTTTTTATCCACTTTGGCTTTCGCTAATACGAGTAAACTATCGAATATAAGATAATAATTATTGTCACGCTGTTTTAACTTAGCGCCAATGGAGGCAATAATATTACTGACCTCACCTAATAAAGATTGTGCTTCGCTGAATTCGCAGAGCGAGCAATACTCGAGAAACATTGGCAGATAATCTGGCAGCTCTGTTTCATTAATTAGCAAGCCTTTTTCAGCATAAACCGATGTTAAGTCCACCATGGCTTGACCACGCTCGCGTGATTCGCCATGTACATGCTCAAATAAATGTAAGCAATGGCCACGACCGCGATCAAAGGTTTCTACATAGTCTTCTTGCAATGCATATATATCTTTTTTACGATTACCCTCGGCCCAAATTTGTAACTGTTTAAGCTGCTTCTTTGGTAGAATTTTTTCCTGCTCTAATAGATCAAGCATTGACGGCCAAAGATCGACGGTTTCAGGTACGGGATAAGTTAATAGCAATCCCAGAATTTTAAATGTTTTCATAGATCACCTTTCTTAGGGCTACTGCTCACTGCTTCATGGTAAATAGGCTTAACCGTTAGGGACTCGCTTTCCGTTTCTCCAGTAATAGGATTAACGTTAATGGGTTTACCACTCATGGTATTAACAAATTTAACCGGCTCAAATAAGCCCGTTTTGCTTTCACCGCCAGAGCAGCCATTACCAAAACTAAATCCGCAAGAGGATCGTGTCTCAAAGGCAATATCATTATCAAAAGGCGTTTCACCAGCGTATTCACGATGATTAGTGGGAATCACATATCTATCTTCATAATCGGCTAGCGCCATAATGCGATACATATCATCTAGCGTGGCTTCGGTAAGACCAACCTGCTCAAGTATGCGCATATCAGCAATACCATCGACGGTTTTGCTACGCATAAAGCTACGCATGGCTAACATCCGCTCTAAGGCGTGAACAATTGGCTCTTCTTTACCTGCCGTTAATAAATTAGCGAGATACTTAATCGGAATCCGTAAATCATGAACATTGGGAAGCACACCCTTACTGCGCAACACACCGGATTTAGCAGCGCCTTGAATCGGTGACAATGGTGGGATATACCAAACCATGGGCATGGTGCGATATTCTGGATGTAATGGAAAAGCTACTTTCCAATCGACCGCCATTTTATAGACCGGCGAATTTTGAGCGGCCTCCATCCAACTATCAGGCACGCCATCGAGCTTAGCTTGTTTAATAACATCGGGATCATTAGGATCTAGAAAAATATCCAGTTGCGCTTGGTATAAATCTTCTTCATCTTCAACGCTGGCCGCTGCCGATATTTTATCGGCATCATAAAGCAGCACACCTAAATAACGTATACGACCCACGCAGGTTTCAGAACAAACCGTAGGCTCGCCAGCTTCTATACGTGGATAACAAAACGTGCATTTCTCAGATTTACCCGATTCCCAGTTAAAGTAGATTTTTTTATAAGGACAACCACTGACACACATACGCCAGCCACGACATTTGTCTTGATCTATCAGCACAATGCCATCTTCTTCGCGCTTATAAATAGCACCACTAGGACAAGCCGCCACGCAGCTGGGATTTAAGCAATGTTCACAAAGTCTAGGCAAATACATCATAAACGTATTTTCAAACTGCCCATAAATATCTTTTTCTATGGCTTTGAAATTGTAATCCTTACTGCGCTTAGAAAATTCACCGCCTAAAATCTCTTCCCAGTTAGGTCCGGTCATTGGTTTCTCGACCTTTGCACCGGTAATAGCCGAATGCGCACGCGCGGTGGGTGGCGTCTTCACTTCGGGTGATTTTTGTAGGCGCTCGTATTCGTATGTCAACGGTTCATAGTAATCATCTATTTCTGGCAAGTCGGGGTTAGCAAATAATTTAGACAGCACTTTTAACTTGCCACCAATTTTTGGTTTGAGCTCACCGCTTTTTGTGCGCTCCCAACCACCATTCCATTTCGCTTGGTTTTCCCAATCATCGGGGTAGCCAACGCCGGGCTTAGTTTCGACATTGTTAAACCATGCGTATTCAACCCCGCTGCGTGAGGTCCAGACATTTTTACAGGTGACAGAGCAAGTGTGGCAACCAATGCATTTATCGAGATTTAATACCATGCCGATTTGGGCGCGTATCTTCATTGAGCTTGCTCCTTATTCTGAGGGAGATGATCAAATTCACCTGCCTGTCCTGCCTGTGGAGGTGCTGTATCGGCTGGCTCATCTAACCAAGCGATATCCTCCATTTTGCGAACCACAACAAATTCATCGCGGTTACTGCCTACGGTGCCGTAATAGTTAAAGCCATAGGCGAGCTGTGCATAACCGCCTATCATATGAGTAGGTTTAACCACCGCGCGCGTCACCGAGTTATGTATACCGCCACGTTTACCTGTGGTTTCTGCTCCCGGTGTATTAATAATTTTTTCTTGTGCGTGATACATCATGCTCATACCTTCAGGTACACGCTGACTCACCACTGCTCGCGCGGCTATAGCACCGTTAGAGTTATAGAGCTCTATCCAATCGTTATCGACAACATCGATTTTTTTAGCATCAATTTCACTGATCCAAACAATGGGACCACCGCGACTTAACGTCAGCATTAAAAGATTTTCTGAATAGGTACTATGAATACCCCACTTTTGATGCGGCGTAATCCAGTTCAGCGTGACCTGCTTATGCCGCTTACCCGAAGCGCCCATTGAAAATTTTTCTTTTACCGGAGCAACCGTTTTGGTATTGATTGGTGGTTTATACACACATAGACCTTCACCGAAATCACGCATCCAACTGTGATCTTGATAAAAATGCTGACGGCCCGTTAATGTGCGCCATGGAATCAACTCATGCACATTGGTATAACCGGCGTTATAGCTCACATGCTCATCTTCTAAGCCACTCCAAGTGGGCGATGAAATAATTTTTCGTGGTTGTGCTTGCAAATCTCTAAATCGCAATTTCTCCTCGGCCTTGGGTTTAGCCAAATGTGTATGATCACGCCCAGTAATTTCACCCAATGCCGCCCAAGCCTTAACAGCCACTTGCCCATTAGTCTCGGGAGCTAACGATAAAATAACTTCAGTAGCATCAATATCCGTTTCAATTCTCGGCAAGCCTTTAGAGATGCCCTCTTCAGTCACGGGACGATTTAACGCCGCTAAAAAATTCACTTCATCTTCGGTGTTCCAAGCAATGCCTTTACCACCATTACCTTTTTTACTGAGTAAAGGACCGAGTGAAGTAAACTTTTTATAGGTATTAGGGTAATCACGCCCAACCTCAACAAAGTTGGGAAGCGTTTTACCCGGAATGGGTTCGCACTCGCCTTTTTTCCAATCCTTAACATCCACCGCTTGCGCTAATTCACCCGGGGTATCATGCAAAATAGGAACGGCGACTACATCAGTTTCAACGCCAAGGTGGCCTTCGCATAAGTCAGAGAATGTTTTGGCTATGCCCTTATAAATATTCCAATCACTGCGACTTTCCCAAGCAGGATCAACCGCGCGAGAAAGCGGATGAATAAACGGATGCATGTCGGAGGTATTTAAATCATTTTTTTCATACCAAGTGGCCGACGGTAAAACAATGTCAGAATAAACACAGGTAGTGGACATTCTAAAATCGAGTGTCACCACTAAATCTAACTTACCCTCTGGGGCTTTATCGTGCCAAACCACTTCTTCGGGTTTTTGCCCGCCGGTCTCGCCTAAATCTTTACCCAACAAACCGTTTTGTGTGCCCAATAAATACTTGAGCATATATTCATGGCCCTTACCGCTAGAACCTAAAATATTAGAGCGCCAAATAAACATATTGCGCGGAAAGTTACGCGGCTCATCAGGGTCTTCACATGAAAACTGTAAGCTCTTATCTTTCAGTCGATCGACAATATAATCGGCTGAGTGTTTCCCTGCCCGCTTGGCAAGCTTGGTTAGCTCCAGCGGATTCTCTTGTAACTGCGGTGCAGAAGGTAGCCAACCCATTCGCTCAGAGCGAACGTTGCAGTCAATCAGCGAATAATTCTCCCAGTCACTTTTT
>JABIQF010000240.1 GCA_018668095.1 Cellvibrionales bacterium | reverse complement strand
ATCAGGCCGTGGTGAATATGAGCCGCGTGAGTCGAATGCGACAGAAGCAGGGCGGGCATTGAATCGTCGAGTTGAAGTGTTTGTAACGCCAACAACGAATCAGTAAAGCGAAAAATTAGAGGCCGGTGTTACTTTGCTGTTTTGTAGTATCGGCGTTTAAGTTACGGTTTTTATGTTCTTGAATGTTAAAGCGAGCTTATATTAATAAAGGCTTAGTCTACAGTGACTTCTGGTTGGTGTAGCCAATCATAAAGTTTATCTTGCGCTTGTCCCAAGCCAGTGCCATTGGTGGCCGAGAATAATTGGGCGCTAATATGTGGTTGATCTTCAACGCTTTTTTCAACTTGAAATAGGGCTTGCATAGCAGGTCCTCGTTTCAGCTTGTCGGCTTTCGTAATTAAAATATGACATTGAATTTGATATTGTTTAACCCAGTCGAGCATCACCGTATCAAAGGGTTGCAGCGGACGTCGTACATCCATGACCAACACTAAGCCAGTAAGAGATGCGCGTTTTTCTAAGTAATGTTCTAAATGTTTTTGCCATTCTAGCTTTTGTGCCAATGCGACTTTCGCGTAGCCATAGCCCGGTAAATCGACGAGTCGCTGCTCATCTCGCAGACCAAAAAAGTTAATTAGCTGTGTTCTACCTGGCGTCTTACTAATACGAGCGAGCTTTTTCTGCCCAGTAATGCGGTTTATAGCACTCGATTTACCCGCATTAGAGCGACCCGCAAACGCGACCTCATGGCCATGATCGATAGGACACTGAGGCAATTTTGCAGCACTTTGTGTAAAAGCGGCCGATTGAAAGTATTTTTGTAACTCAATTTCTGAGAGTCGCGTGTCATCAGTCATAATGGTCATCAAATTATTGTATTGCTTAATAAATGCAGTGCGCAGCTGGACGTTAAAATGGCTGCTTTGAAATGCGGCATATCGTATAGCTTAATCGTAAACATAGCTATTATACCTATAAGATGGCCGTTTCTAGACGATCAGTGTATTGCAGATTGCCATTTATAAGGGTGTAAGATGTCATGTGAAGTTGAAATAAGGGCATGACAGGAGCGGATTGCTCAAATGTTTAGCAATATGCACAGCAAAATATCTGGACCTATAATTAGATGTCGATGGTAGAATGCGGGCCGTTTTAGTGAAAAGTCGCCATGTATTCGCGGCTCACCGCATCGAATTTACGATAATTCATCAATAGATCAAATTTTGGAAGATAAAATGAAACACTTTTCTAACGCTTTTTTTGTGGTCTTACTTAGCCTTTCATTAGCCGCTGTGGCGCAAGCCGGTGGAAATGCTAGCGCAGGTAAGAATAAAGTTGCTAGTTGTGGCGCTTGTCATGGCAATGATGGCAATAGCTTAATACCTTCTAATCCTAAGTTGGCCGGACAAGGTGAAAAATATCTTTATAAGCAATTAAAAGATGTGCAGCGCGGTGATCGAGTTATTGCGATGATGACGGGGCAGCTCGATAATTTTAATGATGCTGATTTAGCCGATATTGCCGCTTACTATGCTGGCCAAACACAAACTGATGGCGTGGCTGAAGCAAAGTGGGTTGAGTTAGGTGAAGAGATTTATCGCAACGGTAATCATGAACGTGGCATTCCATCATGTACTGGTTGTCACGGACCTGCCGGTGGTGGCAATGCACCAGCCGGATTCCCAATGATTGCCGGCCAGCATGCCGAGTACCTAGCTACGCAATTACGTTATTTTTCAGTGGGTTCGCGTAATAACGATGGCCAGAGTATGGTAATGCGCGGCATCGCGGAACGAATGAATGAGAACGAAATCCAAGCGGTTGCTAGCTACGTGGCGGGTCTTAGAAAATAATCCATTAGCCTAACGAGTTTAAAGGCGTTAATTTATAGAACGCGAAGTCAACCATAGTGGTTGAGCGATTATTAAAGAAGGATTGGAAGCAATGACAATAGTACGCCGCATGGCAGCACTTTTATTACTACTACCGACATTAATTTTAACGCAGTCTGCTTGTGCTGAAGATACAGCCGTTGCGGCGAAATATGAAGCGGGTACGCATTACGAAGTGCTATCGAATCCAGCCAGAACCTTGGATCCCAATAAAATAGAAGTGATGGAGGTTTTTTGGTATGGCTGTTCACATTGCTATGCCATAGAGCCATTACTCGCTAAGTGGAAAGAGACGATTGCCGATGATGTGATTTTTGCGAAAACGCCTGCCGTTTGGCGTGATTTTATGCGTCTGCATGCCAATGTTTACTATACGGCCGAGGCCTTTAATTTGCCGCGTGAATTTCATAATGAAATTTTCGCGCTATTAGCAAAAAGTCCAAAGTTAGCCGATCAAAATAAGTTTGCAGCTATTTTCGCTAAGTATGGCGTAAGCGAAGAAGACTTTACTAAAAAGGTGAATGCCTTTGGTATTATGAGCAAGGTTTCACAGGGCGAAAAACGGACACGTAAAAACTATCTTATTCAAGGCACGCCAGAAATGGTCGTTAATGGTAAGTACCGAATCAGTACGCGTATGGCGGGTAGTCAGGCAGGCATGCTAGATGTGGTCAATTATCTGGTGGAGCTTGAGCGTCAAGCTAAGTAAATCGACAGTTTGATTTAAAAAAACCGCTGATTTCAGCGGTTTTTTTTGGCTTTTAGATTTTGAAATTACTTCTATACTCTATTATCAATGATGCGTTAGTGAGAGCTAATGAGTAAGAATCAGTGAACAGGCACTATGACTTCAATAATGTCTGGTTATTGTTCAGTGAATAATATTAATAATACGACGCTAAAGACGAGACAGGATTTTTATGCTTTTTTTCAAAGGAAATCCCAAAGAAAAAATACAAACATTGCAGTCGGTGTTAGATAAAAAAGAACATGTTTTAAATCAATTACGGCATTCTTTAGATGATTCTTTAGGCTATTTATCATTAGCTGCAGAAGGTCAAGATGACAGCTTAGACCGAATTATTGATGAACTACGTATTCAGATGCAGGGGAATGACGGCGCAATTAGTCCGGAATTAGTCGCACAGTTAGAAAGCTCGGCAAACAATATGGCTGACCTCAGACGCCATCGAGCGGAGCAGCAGTTACAGGGCTTTAGTGATGGAATCGCACAGTTGTTGCTGCTTAATCCTCCGTTTGAAATTCGTAAGCAACTGGCTGCTTTTGTGCGTGATTCGCGTCAAGGAATTAATAATCCGTCGCAACAAGAGTTGTTGCCGATTAAATTTTCGCAGTTACAAGGCTTAGTGCTTAGCAAACTAGGCAGCGCTGGTTTAGATTCATCTGATGCTTACGTCAGTGAGACTCCAGACCCAGCTATTATCGAAATAGTCGAAGGTATATTAGCCGATATATTAGTGCAAATTAGACCGCTTGCCTCTACCGAGAGCGCCCTAGAAAAAGCGCGGGAACTGTTGAGTGCAGGATTAGGCTGGGCAGAATTGGCCGAGTTGTTAGAGCAGCTTAGCATTGTTGTTATAGCGACACTGGATAACGACCAGCATGAATTTGAATTGTTTTTACAAAGCCTTAACGACCAGCTGAGTAGTTTATGCAATGGCGTTAATGGTGTCGGTGATGTGACAAAGTCTATTTTAGATGGCGGCGAAGCATTTGATAAAGCCGTTCGACAAGATATCGCCTTATTTGCTGGCGATATTGATAATGCGAGCTCATTAGTCTCTTTGCAGGGATCGGTTAAATCGCATTTAGCATCCGTTTTTAGTCAATTAGATCAATTTAAACTTGAGCGACTTGAGCAGCAAGTTGAGTATGAGGCTGAGCTTGACGTTCTCAAGCATCAAGTTCAGACACTGGAGCGTGAAGCCGCACGGGCGCATGCTGAAGTGGAAGTGCAGCAACGTCGAAGTGAGCGTGATGTGCTGACTAAATTACCCAATAGAGAGGCTTATGAGCGGCGAATTGCGATTGAGTTAGAGCGAGCTAGGCGCTACGGTTCTAAATTCTGTTTAGTCGTTGCCGATGTGGATTTCTTTAAACAGGTCAATGATACCTATGGGCATTTAGCCGGGGATAAAGTATTAAAAGTATTGGCCAAAACTATGCAGCAACGCCTACGGTTGGCTGATTTTATTGCTCGTTATGGGGGTGAAGAATTCGTTATTCTTCTGCCAGAGACCGATGCCAAGGCAGCATTATTTTTAATGGATGCTATTTGCGTACAGATTCGCGATTGTCCATTCCATTTTAAATCAAAGCCATTAAAAGTCACCATTTCGATAGGTATTGCAGAAGTCTCGGAAGGTGATGATGCTCGCTCACTCTTTGGGCGCGCCGATAAGGCAATGTATGAGGCTAAACAACTGGGCCGAGATCGTTGCTTTGTTGCAGCGCAAGGTAATTAGAATACCTTTGTGAAAGACGGTTTATCTTGATAATTTTTATTGTCTAAATAATAGCAAGTCGTTAAATATGGTCTACACTGTTAAGCAATTACTCACGAGTACTGAGATAGTAAGTACTTAAGGGTGAGCTAATTAGTTAGTAGTCATTCGACATATTAGCGAGAAGCTCGACTAATCAGTAGCCAAACATAAGTAGCCAGAAAATAAATAGCTAAACAATATTTAGGAGTAGCAGCCCATGGGTGATGAAAAAGAATTGGATTTAAGTCTTTTTGAGCAGCTAGATGAAGCCCTTGAAGAACGAGCCGGTGGTAATGACCGCAGAAAGAAAAATATTGGTGCTGATGATACCGTCGGTGAAGAGCGCCGTAAGGGTGACCGTCGCCTTTTGGAAGAAAAATAGCTACTCCTTAAAATGATTTAATTCACCGAAGACACTATTTAGCCTCTCCTTCCACTCAACTTCATCTCATTCGATTAATTCTCGGCAATGAGATGAAAATCACTCGCTTAGAGTGGTAATCTCCCCATAAATAATCATCCATAACTATATGAACTATAGAGCATTCTTATATCTAAAGCTAAGTGATTGATTTTTACAGATTCACGCGTTTTGTGTCCTAATTGACTATGGCCAAGGTAACAATCGCCGTATAAGATGTTTTACCTTTCGTTGCTTAGGCAAACAAACGAGGATCATAATTATCTTACTTAACATCATGTTATAAATGGTGAGCTCGAATGACAAACTATGATTTGTGTATTCATTAACAACTCAAGCAAGGCATCCGTTTTCTCAATATTATTCTGCAAACAAAAGAATCGATAACTTTATGCTTATAGCCATTCCTAAAGAAACAGCCGAGGGCGAAAAGCGTACAGCGCTAGTGCCCGATTCAGTCAAAAAACTCATCAATATGGGTGCGCAAGTCAGCGTTGAATCCGGAGCAGGTATTGGCGCCGGATTTGCCGACAGTGATTACTCAGCAGCGGGTGCTAGCCTTTCAACCGACAGAGCCGCCTTACTAGGTGCTGCAGATTTAGTACTGCGGGTACGCAAACCCGATTTAGCCGATGTTGAATTGCTTAAGTCGGGCAGCATTCATGTTAGCTTTCTTGATCCTTTTAATGAGCACGCCTTAATTGATGCTTTAAAAGCAAAAAATATCAGTGCCATTAGTATGGAAATGATTCCTCGTAGCACGCGCTCTCAAAAAATGGATGCCTTAAGTTCGCAAGCTAATTTAGCTGGTTATGTCATGGTTATGCAGGCAGCAAATTATCTTCCTTCTATTTTACCGATGATGATGACGCCGGCCGGCACCCTTAAGCCCGCTAAAGTCTTTGTTATTGGCGCTGGTGTTGCAGGCTTACAAGCTATCGCTACAGCCAAGCGACTTGGCGCACAAGTTACCGCTTTTGATACGCGTTCAGAAGTGGCTGAGCAAGTTCATTCTGTAGGCGCAAAATTTCTAGAAATTGATCTTGGTGAAACCGGTTCAACAAAAGACGGTTATGCCAAAGCATTAACGCCAGAACAGCTACAAATACAACGTGAAGCACAGAAAGATGTGATTGCAGCCTCTGATGTAGTGATTACCACTGCGCAGGTATTCGGTCGTAAGCCACCCGTTATTGTGCCGCGTGAATTTGTTGAAGGTATGCGAGCAGGCAGTGTTGTTATTGATATGGCCGCCGAAACCGGTGGTAATGTTGAAGGTTCAGAGCCAGGAAAAATTGTTGAGCTTAATGGTGTAAAAATTGTTGGCACAGGAAATTGGCCTAATTCAGTACCGCGTGATGCTTCGCAAATGTATTCCAGTAATTTACTGAGTTTAGTCAGTGAGTTTTGGGATGCTGAAGCTAACAACGTTGTATTGGATT
>JABIQF010000238.1 GCA_018668095.1 Cellvibrionales bacterium | reverse complement strand
TCTGTTCAAAGTCAGGTTTTATGTCGCGATTAACCGTCTAACAGCAGCGACAGACCGCATCACTTCCAAACCGGTCATTCAGCCAGTCGTTAATTACGCCTCTTTTTGCCACACTTGCCTGCACATCATTCAAGGATGAACGAATGTGCTGGCACAGCAGCAAAGTGAAAAATATAAACGCCATCGGCCTGAAACAACACTACTGTATCAATTGGTAGAACGATACTACCCAGATTTTATTGCAAACTTAGCGGAGCAAGGCAAATACTTACCCAAGTATGTTGAACGTGAATTTGATGAGTTCTTACGTTGTGGACGACTTGAACACGGCTTTTTACGCGTGGTATGTGGTGACTGCAAACATGAAAAGTTAGTCGCGTTTAGCTGCAAGCGACGTGGATTTCTAGTCGCGGTCTGCAGGACCAAGTTGTGGGGCCAGAAGAATGGCGGAAAGTGCAGCTTTGTTGGTTGATGATGTATTACGCCAGTAACTGGATTAGGCGTATCCCATAAGGCAGTGGGTCTTAAGCTTACCCATTCCACTTCGGCTGCTGCTAGCAAGAAACCCAAGTGAATTAAGCAAAGTGATGCAAATCATTCACCGCGCCATTTCCACTCACATTGTTAACAAAGCAGGCTTTACAACTAAACAAGCAAAGACGGGTGCTGTTACAATTATTCAACGCTTTGGCAGCGCGTTGAATCTAAACATCCACTTCCATATGCTGTTTCTTGAAGGCGCAATAAGTGAAAATCCATGGGGCGGCACTACCTTTACACGTATAAAAGCGCCATCTCATAGCGACATGGTGGAACTCGTGCATACCATCAGCCAACGTATTGCCAGATATTTGGAGAAAGCGGGGTTCGTTGAGCGTGATATGGAAAACAGTTTTCTCAATTTGCCTATCGATGATGAAGATAGTTTATTGCATTTGCAAGGGGTCCATCCGGATTAATTCAGTCAGCTACCGCATCGCCATGGGGCCACAACAAGGGCAAAAGGTATTTACACTACAAACACTCCCTGCGAGCAATGACGGCGAATATGGCCAGTTAGCCAATACCTCGGGCTTTTCGTTACACGCAGGGGTCTTCGCTAATGCCTATGAGCCAGAGAAGTTAGAAAGGCTATGCCGCTATATCAGCCGCCCAGCGATTAGTGAACAGCGTTTAAGTATGACTGCCCATGGAAAAATACGCTATGAATTGAAAACACCCTATCGTGATGGGACGACCCATATATTTTTTAACCCAATTGACTTCATTGGCAAACTAGCCGCTCTCATTCCACCACCAAGACTCAACCTTACAAGGTTTTTTGGTGTGTTTGCTCCTAACAGCAACCTTCGCGCACAGGTGACAGCATCTCAGCGACTGCTTCACAGCGAGATAGAAAATAGCCCTAGACTCGTCAACGAAGAGAATGAGCAATCAAATAAACATTACCATGCGAGAGGGATGACGTGGGCTCAAAGGCCGGTGACCGGCTAGTCAGAACGAGTATTCAACATAGATATCATCGGGTGACCGACGCGCCAAATGTGAGAAATGCCAAAAGCACAATGTGACGATAATTGCCTGCATAATCGAACCTGCCATCATACACAAGATATTGTCCTATTTAGACAAACAAGGCTCACCTATCACTGGCAACAATACCAGAGCACCGCCACTTGAAGCTTTAGAGCAAACGGCTATGGTTGATGATTTCATCATCCAAAAAGACTTTGACTTTGGCGCTTAACATACGGGGCTTGAATATTCCATATTCTGAGGCAAGGTGCTTTACATCTCTTTATCAAGATTTCAGTACTAACAGCCAGCTTGCTCGTTCACCCCAACTACAAAGATTTCGCTAATTTCTCCAACGCAACAAATAAGCAAACACGAAACTACCCTCAAATACAGCCGTCACAGAAGCTAGTCGGTAGCGTTAATTTGTCCTATACTCCCCGCCGCCGGTATCTGTAAAAAACCTTAGCTTTTTTCCACTGATAAGTTCCGGGATTAAAATTATACGATTATTATCAAATTGAGTTGGGAGTTGTTGCTCAGCTAAAAGCTGTAAAGGAGCTAAACCTAAGGCAATTGAAAAAAGTATTAGCTTTATACTATTCATTGATCATCCATGACTTTTTTTATAATTTATGAATACTAGCGTTTGACCATTGTAAGTGCAAAGTCTTGATTAAAC
>JABIQF010000198.1 GCA_018668095.1 Cellvibrionales bacterium | reverse complement strand
GGCGGCCCATTAATGGCGCGAGTAATGTCGTTTCAATGTAATCACTGGCCATAATGCGAAAGGTGCGGGTGCTGGTAGAGGCATCAAAGCTATCAACGGGTTGTAAGGCCAGTTCTGCTCGAGATAATGCCTCGACAACTAGCGGCTCTAGCATCTTCGCGCGCTCGGTAGGTGTCATGCCTGAGCTGGTTCTTACCAATATAGGGTCACCCAGTAAATCTCGTAAGCGACGCAGTGCATTACTCATAGCGGGTTGGGTAATGCCTAGCTTTTCAGCGGCTCTCGATACGCTGCGCTCTTTTAACAGAATGTTCAAATAAACCAATAGGTTGAGATCAATGCGCTTGATATTCATAGGGGCTCGCTTTTCATGCTTTGTACTTCTTAAATACCGTATTATTTCTTAGACATTCATAAGATGTATGTATTGGATGAGTTATATAAATTTAATTAATTTCGAACATTCTATTAAGCTTCTCTTGAAATGGCAATTAAAGTTGCGGTTGATGAATAAATAGTTAGTTTTAGACCTAAGGTTGATCAAACTGAGCGGTTAATAAAACGTCGATAATGAGGAAAGGTTAATGCTCCAAAGCGCTGTTTCTTCATTTATGCCGTCTTTATTCTTAGATGCTAGCTACACTTAAAGTGTTGATCAGCCAATAATTAAATTGACTAAGCCTCCAGTTATTTAAGCTTATTAAAAGTTACTAAAGGAAAAGTTTACATGTCATATAAAGAGAATATTGATCAGATTACTTCACTGCGTGCCGCTCAAAAAGGGGCTTGGGGAGCGATTAATCCTGAGTCGGCTGCGCGAATGCGCATACAAAATCGATTTCAAAGTGGCTTGGATATTGCGAAATACACGGCAGGGATTATGCGTAGGGATATGGCAGAGTATGACGCCGATTCTTCGCAGTACACACAATCTTTAGGTTGCTGGCACGGTTTTATTGGTCAGCAAAAAATGCTGGCCGTTAAAAAACATCACGGTACCACTAAGAAAAGTTATTTGTATTTATCGGGTTGGATGGTTGCGGCGCTTCGCTCTGACTTTGGTCCTTTGCCTGATCAATCTATGCATGAAAAAACCTCTGTCTCTGCCTTAATAGAAGAGTTATATACCTTTCTTCGCCAAGCCGATGCACGTGAGTTAGGTGATTTATTTAAAGCCTTAGACGCAGCGCGAGAAGCTAAGGATTCAGCTAAAGAGAAAGATCTTTTAGATCAAATTGAAAATTATGAAACGCATGTTGTGCCGATTGTTGCCGATATCGATGCCGGATTTGGTAACGAAGAAGCTACCTATTTATTAGCTAAGCGCATGATAGAAGCCGGTGCTTGCTGTATTCAAATTGAAAACCAAGTATCGGATGCGAAGCAGTGTGGACACCAAGACGGTAAGGTCACCGTGCCGCATGAAGATTTTCTCGCAAAAATTAATGCAGTGCGTTATGCCTTTATTGAATTAGGCGTTGATGACGGCGTTATTGTGGCGCGTACCGATTCATTGGGTGCGGGTTTAACACAGAAAATTCCAGTGTCATTATCCGAAGGTGATTTAGCATCACAATACAATGATTTCTTAGAGACTACGCCTGTAGCGTCACCCGATGATGTAGGCGAAGGCGATATGCTGCTTAAGCATAAAGGCCAATTAGTTAAGCCAGAGCGTTTACCTAACGGTTTATATCGCTTTAAGTCGGGTACGGGTGAAGCGCGCTGTGTACTTGATTGCATTACTTCATTACAAAACGGTGCCGATCTTATTTGGATTGAAACTGAAAAACCGCATGTAAAACAAATTGGCGATATGGTGAATGCCGTTCGTGAAGTGGTTCCGAATGCCAAACTGGTTTACAACAACTCGCCTTCATTTAACTGGACGTTAAACTTCCGTCAGCAAATTTTTGATTTATGGCTTGAAGAAGGCAAAGATGTTTCTGCTTATAAGCGTGATGCATTAATGGATGTTAGCTACGATGCAAGCGAATTGGCGATTGTGGCCGATGAAAAAATTCGGACTTTCCAAGCCGATGGTGCACGTGATGCCGGTATTTTCCATCACTTGATTACCTTGCCGACGTATCACACGGCAGCATTGTCTACCGACAATCTAGCGAAGGGCTATTTTGGTAGTGAAGGTATGCTGGCTTATGTGGCGGGTGTGCAACGTAAAGAGCTGCGAGAGGGGCTGGCGTGCGTTAAGCACCAGGCAATGGCTGGTTCTAATATTGGTGATGATCACAAAGAGTATTTCTCGGGTGAGCAGGCGTTAAAAGCGTCAGGTAAAGACAATACGATGAATCAATTTGATTAACTAATTGGATTTATTTTACTCAATCGAAAAAACCGGATGGACAGTGATGTGTCAGTCCGGTTTTTTTATGGCTTAAACTAGCCATAAGTATTAAATGTTAACTAGATAAATATATCTAAATAGATTGATAAATAGATAAATAGATAGATAGATAAATAGATAAATAAATAGGCAGGTTACCGTGTCAGATAAAACCGTTATATCTACGCCAGATCTTTGTGATCAACATGAAGCCGATATGCAAGTGGTTGAGCCGCTATTGTCGCATTACGGTGCCATTAGAAATTTTTATGGCAGTATTAGCACGGTACAATGCTTTGAAGATAATTCCTTAGTAGCGCAGCAAGTTAAGTCGCCAGGCTTAGGCCGCGTGTTAGTGGTTGATGGTGGCGCATCTATGCGTTGTTCATTGCTGGGTGATCAACTGGCTGCGGCAGCATTTAAAAATGGTTGGGCGGGTATTGTGATTAATGGCTGCTTGCGTGATGTAGAAATTATTGCGTCTATGACTATAGGCGTTATGGCTATTGCTGCTATACCCCGAAAAACCGTGAAGGCAGGTAAGGGTTCATTGGATGTTCCAGTCACCTTTGCAGGCACTGTGTTTTCACCCGATCATTATTTATACGCCGATGAAAGTGGCATTTTAGTATCTGAGAAAAATGTATTACAGTAAGTTTAATTGAATCCGTTTTGTCAGAATATAAGATAGCCTTAAAGCATGTAATTAACGATGGTAGCCAATATGAATTTACCTGACGCGATAGCCAAAAGCATCTTACAAGGGTTTGAGGCAATGTTTGCCGACTTTATGGATGTGACTAATGGTGCGCAAGGGCGTTTTGAACAAGCGCAATGGCATGAGGTTCATGCTGCTATGCGTTTGCGCCTTACCGTTTACCGTGAGCGAGTGGGTTATGCTGAGCAGCACTGCCGTGATATTGCTGGTGACAACCTTCAAAACAAAGACGCCTGGGCTCAGGTTAAATTACGCTATGCAGAAATGATAAGTGACCATTCTAATCACTTAATCGCTGAATCATTTTTTAACTCGGTGTTTAATCGTGTTTTTGGTCATATTGCTATACGAAATACCAGTGTATTTGCAGGTGTTAAAGCGTTAGATCCTAAAGCCGTTGCTGCCGATGATATTTTAATTAGCTTTGAATACAATTTAGGTTTGCAAAAAACTGTACGAGAAATGCTTGAGCGCTTTCAGTTTCAAATCCCTTATGAAGATATTGATCGCGATGTCAATCGTATTGTGCAGCGTGTGGTGGAATTTTTTGCCGATGTAAGGCCGGCTGAGGGCAGTATTTCAATTAAGGTTATTGAGCATGTGTTCTTTAGAAATAAAGGCGCTTATTTAATTGGTTATATTGATTTGCCCGATGAAATTATTCCGATTGCACTGCCTTTTATGCATAACGAAAAAGGGGAAGTGTATGTCGATGCAGTTATTTTGGGCAGCGATGAAATTAGTATGATTTTCAGTTTTACGCGTTCTTATTTTATGGTGAGTACGCTAAACCCTGCGCAATATGTTGCGGTTTTAAAACGTATGATGCCGCATAAAGAAATTTTTGAGTTATTTACCTCTATCGGTTTTGCTAAACATGGCAAAACGGCTTTTTATCAATACGCGGTTTCGTTTACTAAGCAAATTCCTGTTGAGCAAAAATATAACCCTGCGCCCGGCATTAAAGGCATGGTTATGTTGGTGTTTACCTTGCCCGATTTTGATTATGTTTATAAGGTCATTAAAGATCGCTTTACACCACCAAAGGATATGACGCGTAAACAGGTAGAAGAAAAATACAGTATGGTTAAATCGTCAGATCGTGCTGGACGAATGGCCGATGTTCAGGAGTTTAAATATTTGGCGTTTGATAAGCGTCGCTTTTCTGATGAAATGCTAGAAGAGCTTTATAAAGAAGTGCCTTCTATGGTCCAGACTTCGGGCAATGCACTTATTCTTAAGCATGTTTATGTTGAGCGTAAAATGGTGCCGCTGAATTTGTATTTGCCGAATGCCGATGATGGTAGCACTTACAGTGCGATTGATGAATACGGTAATGCCATTAAGCAATTGGCTGCTGCCAATATATTTCCTGGTGATATGTTGTTAAAAAACTTTGGGGTGACTCGTCATGGTCGTGTTGTTTTTTATGATTATGATGAGATATGCCCGTTAGCAGAATGTAATTTTAGAAAAATTCCTGAAGCCCGAACCGATGAGGAAGAGATGGCTGCGGGCGCTTGGTTCGATGTCAAAGATAACGATATATTTCCTGAAGAGTTTCGATTGTTTTTTACCGGTAATCCAAAAGCCAAGCGCGTGTTTAACCAGTTGCATGCCGATATTTATGACTATCTTTTTTGGCAGGGCTTGCAGCAAAAAATTGCTGATGGCTATGTGACCGATGTGTTTCCTTATCGACGTCAAAAGCGTTTTAAGCGTATTGACGCTTAGCTAAGCGGATACTGAATTAAACGAATGCTTAGCTAAATGGGTTGTTTGAATTAGCTGTAATTAATCGCGTCGTAGCTTATCGGATGTTGCGATAGGGGTAGGGAAATTAAAGATAACAATATACGTAGAGATTAAAAACGTCAGTATGGCTGTGGCTTGAATTAAATGAGAAGCCTCTTTGCCAATTAATAATGTGCCCGCAGCAACATAGGCAATAAGCAGTGAGAATTCGCTGTTCTGCCCCAATCTAAAACCAACACTCCACGCTAAATCACGATGCTCATCCATACCTTGTAATAAGCTGCGGAAAATCACAGGCTTTAAGCTAGTCATAATAACGGCGAGTATTAGGGCGGGTAATAAAATATCGGCAAGCAGAGTTAAATCGAACCTTGCACCTAAGGCAAAGAAAAACAAAATTAAGAAAAAGTCTCTTAACGGTTTTAAGTTAATCGCAATGTATTGTGAAATAGGGCTGGTTGCGAGTGTAATGCCGGCAATAAAAGCACCGATTTCAGCGGATAAGCCAACAGCAATGGCGGCTTCTGCCATACCCAAACACCAGCCAATGGCCAATAAAAATATATATTCTTGAAAGCGATCAAAGCGCTGAATTAAACGCAGCAATACATATTTGACGGTAATAAAAGCGGCCGCGGCGAGCAGGGGAAGGCTGACTAAGGCTAAACCCAGTTGGTTAATGTTGAATTCACCTGAGTCGCTACTGAGTAAAACGATTAAGACAAAAATCGCCAGTAAATCTTGAATTAACAATAAGCCGATAATTAATTCGCCGGTATGTTTATGGTGCAGCATGGTGGTGGGTAAAAGCTTGATACTTATAATAGTGCTAGAAAACATCATTGCCGCACCAACCACTACCGATTCTATGGTGCCAAAGCCAAACAGCGATGCGATACCAAAACCAATAAGGGCAAATAAACTAGAGCTGGCCAATGCGACGAGCGTGGCTTTTTTAGCCACTGCCACCAGGGCTTGCGGCTGCATATCGAGGCCTAATAAAAAAAGTAAGAAGATAATGCCTATATGGCCGCTTTCTTCGAGCAGTTCAATGTCAGTGACTAACGCTAAGCCATAGGGGCCTATTAATGCGCCCAACATAATGTAGGCAATAATAAGTGGCTGGCGGGTATACAGAGCAAAAGAAGCGAGTGCAGCAGCACCGCTAAAGATAAGAAAAAAAGAGAATGTCAGTGTTTCGGTTTCCATAGGTCCATCATACTATCATCACCTGTTGCAGCCATAATGAAAATTGGCTGCGAAGGCGTGATATTTTTACACTATGTGTTTCAATATGCTTTTCAATAGGTGTTTCAATACGTATTTCAATATGAGTTTAGCGCTTATGGAAAATGGGTTTGCCTTCGTCGCTGCCGGCTTGGTAATCGGCACTAAAGTCGTTTAGGCCTGCTAGGGCTTTTTCGGCATTGGCATCTTCACGAATTAAGTAGCTGCTAAAGCCACAACGTTTATAAAAATACATTTGGTCATGCAGTACATCGCCAATAGCGCGAAGATCACCTGAGTAATGATAGTAATCACGAAGAGTACGGGCATATGAATAGCCGCGCCCATCAGCAAACACAGGGAAGTTAACACCAATAACAGGAATAGACTCACAAAGCGTCTCTAACGGCTCTGGGCTTTCATCGCTGTCTAACCAAACACCTATGGTCTTGCTGTTTTTAAGTTGCTCAGCATGCTCTAACCACAGTGCTAACGGTAGCAATAGTTGGCCGCTGGCATTATCAATCGAAAAGTCGGCATCTTTAGCAATAATCTGCCAGTCGTTATCGACAATTTGATTATCTTTAATTAAGTTTGATGACTTACTTAACTCAGATGATTGGTTTAGCTCAGATAAATCAGGCATAGACATATTCCTTAAAGGGATCGATGCCAACGCGGCGGTAAGTGTCGATAAACTGTTCTTCGGGATGTCGGTGCTTAACAAAAACGTCTAGCACTTTTTCAATAACGGTAGGCACTTCTTCTGGCCCAAAGGATGGTCCAAGAATTTTTGCTATAGAGGCTTCGCGGCCCATATTGCCACCTAAGGATATTTGATAAAACTCACGGCCTTTTTTGTCCACACCTAAAATACCAATATGACCCACATGATGATGGCCACAGGCATTCATGCAGCCTGAAATATTGAGATCAATAGGGCCAAGATCGTAGAGGTAATCGATATCATCAAATTGACGTTGAATCGCTTCGGCAATGGGAATCGATTTAGCATTGGCTAGCGCACAGTAGTCGCCACCCGGACAGCAAATAGGATCAGATAAATAACCCAAGTTTGGCGTCGCCAGTTTTAATTCATCACAGCGCTGCCACAGTGCAAATAAATCGGTTTTCTTTACGTCGGCTAACACAATGTTTTGCTGGTGCGTATTACGTAGAAGGCCGCCAGAATATTGATCGGCAAGATCAGCAACCGCTTCCATTTGTAAGTCGGTAATATCACCAGGGGCTATTCCCGTAGGTTTTAACGCCAAGTTAACAATGGCATAGCCATCTTTTTGATGCGGCTGAACGTTTTTATCTAACCAGCGACCAAAATCATTATTGTCTAAGCGCTGCGAAGCGAGCTCACGATTACATGATGAGTCATCTAACACTTCATAGTTTGGCGGTGCGAAAAAAGCTTGAACACGATTTACCGCATCTTCAGATAATGTATTGTCATCATCTTTAATTTTTTGCCACTCTTGATCAACACGTGCGGCAAAAGCTTCTGCGCCCATGGCTTTGACTAATATCTTAATACGCGCTTTGTATTTGTTATCGCGACGACCTAGTTGGTTATAAACGCGCAATACCGCTTCGAGATAAGTAATTAAATGCTGCCAATGTAAATCACGTTTAATTAGCTGGCTAATAACCGGTGTACGACCCAAGCCGCCACCGACATGAATATGAAAGCGCGTATGGCCTTCATTATTGTGAACAAGCTCAACACCAATATCATGAAACTTAAAGGCAGCACGATCTTCTTCGGTTGCACATACAGCCACTTTAAATTTACGCGGCAGTAGGGCGAATTCTGGATGAAAGGTCGACCATTGACGAATGAGCTCACACCAAGGTCGTGGATCTTCGATTTCATCAATGGCAACGCCGGCATACTGATCGGTAGTCGTATTACGAATACAGTTACCGCTAGTTTGAATCGCGTGCATATCGACAGTTGCGAGTTCTTCGAGGATATCGGGCACATCTTCTAAGCGTGGCCAGTTGAGCTGAAAGTTCTGACGGGTAGAAACGTGGATATAGCCTTTATCGTAATGGCGAGCAATATGAGCAAGTTTGCGTAATTGCGCGGTGTTATAAAGTCCATAAGGCACAGCCACGCGTAACATAGGTGCGAGGCGTTGAATATAGAGGCCATTTTGAAGGCGCAGCGGCAAAAACTCAGATTCGCTGAGCTCGCCGGCCAAAAAGCGGTCGGTTTGGCCACGAAACTGGGCAACGCGCTCATTGAGCATTTGTCGGTCATGTTGATCGTATATATACATATTGGCGGTTTTTCGCGTGCTGTTGGTTAGGTTTATTGCGGGTGAGGGCTTAAAAAGCGTCACTCTCAATAAAAAAGACCCGTTAGTAGAAAAAGGCGCGCTACTTTACCAAAAAACGGCGCTAAACGACACTCCCAAAAGGGGAGTTAACATCATCGAAAAGCCGTTTTAGCTTATCGGCTAAGCGAATAAGCCCTAAGGGCTCATAAAGTGGCATATTGCCGCGGTGTGAGTG
>JABIQF010000236.1 GCA_018668095.1 Cellvibrionales bacterium | reverse complement strand
TTACCTTATGCGCTTCAAAATATTCGCTGGTTTAGTTTTGATTTAAATTTTTCGCAACCGTTTTATTTTTATTCTTTTTTCGTTTTACCCTTATGTTTTCTGTTATTGCGTACCTTACTGATTTCTCTTCTCGGGATTTACTCTCTA
Organism: Cellvibrionales bacterium; assembly: GCA_018668095.1. GTDB lineage: Bacteria > Pseudomonadota > Gammaproteobacteria > Pseudomonadales > UBA7434 > UBA7434. Next base: position 4,394 of record JABIQF010000236.1, on the reverse strand, counting down.
AGCAGCCAGAATAAAGCGCGATTAACAACATTGTTTGATATGTTCTGCTTATTTCTATTAGCAGTAATCTATGCGCAGACAGTAGCTCAATCACAACTGAATAATCGATTACCCAGCTATTTAGACGGCACTGTTTTAAACAGTTCTAATTTAAACAGTACTAATTTAAACAGTACAGATATAATCGTTACCGGCACCGTTGTTGGTCTAGTTGAGCAACATAAAATCGATAGCTATCGTAAGCAAGATTTTTACCAACGGTTTTTATTTAAGGTTGATCAATTCGATAATGGTTTAAATCCGGACAGTAAAATAGATAGAGATAGAATAAACAGTCATTATCAACCGCGCATTATCCAAATTAACAATTATCAGTATTTAAATATTAAAAGCGGCCAGCAATGGCGATTCACTGTGCGTTTAAAAAAACCTCGCGGCAATAGTAATCCTGGTAGCTTCGACTATGAGCGTTACTTATTTGCTCAGCGAATTGATGCTACAGCATACATCCGCTCTGTAGAAAATTCACAGCTAATCAATCATGGCCATAGTGATTGGCTCACGCACATTCGAGCTTCACGAGTTAAAGCGGTATCTAAGCCGCTATCAACGCTTAATAATAAAGGCTTACTCAAGGCGCTTTTACTTGGCGATAGAAGTGATCTTAATCCGAGTGATAAGCAGCTTTTAAAGCGTACTGGCACATCTCATTTACTGGCTATTTCTGGCTTACATATAGGTGTAGCTGCACTTTTTGCAACTGTACTCGTAAAGGGACTGCTTTGGCTATTTCCCTTTGCTATGCACTATCGGCCACGAGTATTAATTATTGCTATTGCGGCATTACCTATAGCAACGTTTTACGCCATTGTTGCAGGGTTCTCTTTATCCACACGCCGCTCGCTCATTATGCTGAGTTGTTTCTTAGTGATTATATTATTGCGCAGGCAAACGCTTTTACTCCAAACTCTCAGCATAGCGGCACTTATTATTGTCGTTATCGATCCACTATCAGTTCTTGCAGCAGGGTTCTGGTTCTCATTTTCAGCAGTCGCTATATTACTGTGGGCATCTCGAGCTATGCGTTTTACGCATTCGGATTCCTCTAACGAGCAGACTTCATGGTCGAAATGGCTGAGCAGCAGTCATCAAAAACTGATTATCTTTGGCCTAGCTCAACTGGCCATTTTTATCGCAATGCCATTGGTGCTTTCGCTCTTTACAGGTCAAGGCTCACTGCTAACGCCTATCGCTAATTTATTGGCAATCCCTATAATCTCTTTAACGGTTGTGCCGGCAGGTATAGCAGGTTTATTAATATCCTATTTTTCATTAACTATTGCAGAAAAACTATTTTCAATAGCAGATTTTTTTCTCAATTGGATTTTGTTGTTACTTAACTCACTTGAGAGTTTTGCTCGCATGCTGCGTCATAGCACCCTAAATATTGATATGGTGTCATATCAATCCGTACTCAATCCAGTCCTTTTTGTTATCGCATTTATCAGTATTGTTATTTTACTGGGTAAGCGGGGGCTGCCAGCGTATTTTGCGGCAATGATTATTTGGTTCGTTATATTTAACCCATTCAATCTCGAGGTTAATTCCAAGCAGCTCAAGCTTAAAAATGGCGATCTTATTCTCACTCAATTAGATGTTGGGCAAGGCTCTGCCATATTGTTAAGTACGCGTAATTATCATCTACTTTATGATACCGGTCCGAAATTTTCTGATACCTCCAATGCGGCGAGTAATATTATTGAACCCTACTTAGCCACTATGGGAATTAACACACTCGATACCGTCATTGTTAGTCATGGCGATAATGATCATTCTGGCGGTGCAAATTATCTAAATGAATACGGCGATGTTCGAAGCTGGCTGCTAGGTGGATCGGCCAATATAGCCCCTTTTAACAAACCCATTAACAAAGACGCCCATATAAAGAACACGCTAAATAATGATTTGAATAGATGTACGGAGGGGCAGCAATGGGAAAGGGATGGCATAAGCTTTGAGATACTTCATCCAACCGAGATTAAATTTACAAGTGAGAACGATCAATCTTGCATTCTTAGAGTGAGTGGTCAGCATTCCGAAAGAGCGCTAGTGCTTTTAACCGGTGATATAAGTCGCCGTGTTGAAAGACATCTTGTCAGCACCTCGCGCGCTAAATTGAGTTCAGATTTATTAACCGTGCCTCATCATGGCAGTGCATCTTCATCGAGTGCGGCGCTGTTATCAGCTACTCAGCCAGCTATCGCGTTAATATCAGTTGGGCATAGAAATCGTTACCGACATCCTCATCCTGATGTTGTAGCGCGCTATGATGATAGAGGCGTAACTATGTATCGCTCAGATCAATTAGGAGCGGTGCAATTTTTATTTCGAAATGGCCAGTGGCAGGGGCCTTATTGCGCTAAATTCAAAGCTAAGCATTTTTGGCAAGATTTTGACCACAACAATCACTGTATCGGCGCCATTAATCCATAGCTTTATGATCTATAGTGCGAAAGCTAGCTCAATTAGCGTTATCTCTCTTTGTAAAATATAGCAATTGTGAAAGAAGATATTACCCCTCAGCCACGGAATACGATAAAGTCATTTTCAAATGAATAAACAGTGCACTTACAAAAGGGGATAGCAGCGTGTTGGAATTCGTAAAAGCGGGTGGCTGGTTAATGGTCCCCATTATTCTCTGTTCAATTGTAGCCGTAGCGATATGCTTAGAGCGACTCTGGACACTTAACCGCTCAAAATTAGCGCCTAGCAACTTACTCGCGACTGTTTGGAAAAACATTCAAGCTGGGCAGCTGGATAGCACCGCAATCAAAGCCTTGCGTCGTGAATCTGCATTGGGATTAATACTTGCGGCAGGTCTTAGCAATACCAATGCCGGTCGAGATGTTATGAAAGAAAGCATTGAAGAAGCAGCCAGTTATGTGGTTCATGATATGGAGCGCTATCTAAATACGCTTGGCACCATTGCCTCGGTAACACCTTTACTGGGTTTATTAGGAACGGTCATTGGCATGATAAAAGTCTTTAGCGACATCATGATTCATGGAGCCGGTAATGCAGCTTTATTAGCAGGCGGTATTTCTGAGGCACTCATTACCACTGCAGCCGGACTCACAGTGGCCATTCCTGCACTCATTATGCATCGATATTTTCAACGTAAAATTGATACCGTTGTGGTGACCATGGAGCAAGAAGCCACTAAGTTAGTTGATGCTCTTCACAGTGAAAGAGATGTTAGTGTTCAACCAGCGACAGTTTAAAACGTTGAGAATATTAGTGATAATTCATTTAAAAGAGATAAGGATTAAATACCTTGCAGTTTAAACGCCAAAAGCAGGCCGCTATTGATGTTAATTTAACACCGTTGATAGACGTTGTTTTTTTACTATTAATATTCTTTATGGTCTCTACCTCGTTTATTAAAGAGACGCATTTAACGCTCAATTTGCCAACAGCCGTTAATGCCGAAGAGGCGATTAACGAGTCAGTATTATCACTAGAAGTCATTATCGACAATAATGGTTTTTATCGCATAGGTGGTCGTGCGTTAATCAATACCGATAGAGAAACACTCGAAAGCGCCCTAGAGAATTTATCCCAAGGTGATTTATCAACCCCTTTAACCGTCACCGCAGATGCTACATCCCCATATCAAGCCGTTGTCAAACTGATCGATATCGCTGGAGGTATGGGTTTTACCAAAATAAACATTACCACCCAGCCAGAAGCTGAAGGATAATAAAGTTATACTCAAATAAAGTTATTATAAAAGGTAACAACCTGTTTAATGGCCGCTACTCTTGATAACCTTGTGAGCGCCCTTAAAGCCTAAAGCGAATGAATGTCATTGATATGAACCTTATAAAAAAAGCCATAGAATCATTGATTACCCGTATTTGGTACGGACAAAGTCAATTATCCGTTTTTGCTGCCGCTTTACTCTCACCTCTTTCATCGCTCTACCAAGCCGTTGCAGAAAGTAATAAGCGCAAAGGCATTGCTGGCCGAAAAGATAATCTACCCATAAAAATTATCGTTATTGGTAATATCACTGCCGGCGGAACGGGTAAAACCCCATTATTAATCGCTTTAGCTCAACAATTAGCCGATCAAGGGTGGAAGCCGGGCATTATTAGTCGCGGACACGGCGGTTTATATTTAGAGGCGGAAGGAAAGGGAAATGGAAAGAGAAATGGAAAGCACGAAGCCAAAGAGAAAGCATCACCAACTTGGGTAAAAGCCGATAGCGACCCCTTTTGGGTAGGCGATGAGCCAGTCCATATTGCTCAAGCTTTACCGTCAATGCCCGTTATCGTTTGCCCTCGTCGCATAGAAGCGGTAGATAGGCTAGTTGAAGATACTGACTGCGACAT
>JABIQF010000157.1 GCA_018668095.1 Cellvibrionales bacterium | reverse complement strand
TCTGTTCCGGGCGCAGTAAATGCAATCTTAACGGCAACTAACTGTAAATCGATACCGTTATGCTTTTCGTTATCCTTAGCGTTGTCCTTATCGTCATCCTTGCTATTACGAGAGTCACTTATGGCTTCAGAGTCTGCATTCGATTGAGTTAAACCGTTAGCATCGCCGCCATAAAGTCGATCACCCAATATCGGATAACCTAAGGAGGCTAAATGACGACGTATCTGATGTTTTTTACCCGTTTCTATACTGACACTGAGCACCGATAAAAGGTCGGTGCTGTTTGTTAATAAAGCGTCTGACTCTGGCAGAGTGTGCTTTTCATTTATCGTGGTGCGCGCTGGCTTTCCATCAATATCGGTATCGATAGTATGCGGTAATGTAAACGCTGGATCACCAGCCACAATGACGCGATAACTTTTTTCAACCTTACGCGATGCAAATTGATTAGTAATATCTACCGCCGCTTTTTTACTGTGTGCCAACACGACAAGACCCGAAGCCATACGATCAATTCTATGCACAATAAACGCTGTTCGCTCAGGGACTAAATGTTTCTCTGCCCAACGATAAAGCGTTGTGTGATCTCCCCAGCGCGAACCTTGGCAAAGCATGCCGGCTGGCTTATACCAAACTGAATAACTGCCTTCATCAGCAACTAATACGGCATCAGCACAACCACCGGCCAATACTGCCTGATCATAATTAAGCGTTAATTGATCGCCTAACTTCAGTTTGCTTTTTATACGCCTTAAACGGCGAGGCTTACTAAAGCGTGGGTCAGCCTCTCCATCTTGATCATCACTGTCTAAAGCATCGGTCACTTCATCGCCATCATTGCTCTCATCCTGAGCATCAGTAACCGTAACAGTTATATTGGTCTCTACAGCTTCAATAGCTGGTGATTCTATGACCACTAATTCACTAGCTAAGGTTTCAGCCGCAGCCGCTTGAGCTGCGCGCGCTCTAACCCCGTAATAGTCGGGTTCTTGAGACTCGTCGGCCTCAACCGATAAATGGGCAACAGGACTTGGCTTAGGCTTGGCTTTAACGACCGCTAGCTTCTTGGTGACCCAAACAGCTCCCTTAAGCATGGCGTCTTTTACTTGTGCTTTTGATAGGCCACTCGCCTCTGCAAGCACATTAACTGGCAGCAAACCATCTTCTGTAATATCAACGGTTATTTGTAGACGTTTATCTTTGTTCATATTGACTCGACTAGTTACTTTTCTAACTGGATTTCAGCCTGCGCTAACTGGTAGAATCGGCGCCGCCCAAGCGTTGCCACAACGGTACCAGATCACTACTCTATCGCAGGATTCGATTTAATGGGTATCACTCAAAACGGCTTTTTATAGGTAGCACATTGATTACACTTTACGGCATAAGCAATTGCGACAGCGTTAAGAAGGCTAAAAAATGGCTTGGTGATAACGCGATTGTATACGTTTTTCATGACTTTCGGGCAGATGGTTTAACCGCAGAGCGAATTCAACACTGGCTAGAACAGCTACCACGCGAAAAACTGCTCAATAAACGCAGCACAACATGGAAACAGTTACCCGACGAATTAAAGAATCAGCTAAGCGCAGACAATGCAGCAGAGTCCTTATTCATTAATACGATGACAGAGCACCCAACACTGGTTAAGCGCCCTGTTCTAGAGATATCTAACGACAATATTCAGGTAGGCTTTTCAGCTACCGATTATCAGCAGTTAATTAAGTAGCTACTGACAATAAAAAACCCAACAACTTAAAACAGTCACAGGACAAGATCAATGACACAATTGTTTAGCTTTAGTATCGGCATTGGCAGCACTAACGAAAATGATGAATGGTTAGAGGTTTACTATCCTCAACCATTAGCGAACCTCGATAAAGAAACCTCAACAGCGCTTATTACTGCTGTATCAGTTGCAGGCATTAAATGGGATGGCGGCAACCAAGCTATTCGTTTAGACAGCACTGATTTAAACCAAATTGCCGATGCACTCGTTACCTATAAACAGATTGAGCAAGCTAATCTTGTAGCGCAAATGGTTAACACTAAGCGTCAGGCGGTTCTTACCATACTCGCTACCGACGACGAACCCAAAAGCGTTCCTGAAGCTTATTTAAAACTGCACTTACTTTCACACCGTTTAGTTAAACCGCATGCGGTTAATCTTTCTGGCATCTTTGCATCGCTACCGAATATTGCATGGACTAGCGACGGCCCCATTGATCTTAAAGAATTACCAAAACGTCAACTAGAAGCCCGTAACCAAGGCCGCTGGTTAAACGTCAAATGTGTTGATAAATTCCCTGTGATGACTGATTACGTTGTGCCATCAGGTGTTCGTATCGCTCACACAGCACGCGTTAGATTAGGCGCCTACATTGGTGAAGGCACAACGATAATGCACGAAGGCTTTGTGAACTTTAATGCCGGCACCGCTGGTACAAGCATGATTGAAGGCCGCGTCTCTGCCGGTGTCTTTGTCGGTGAAGGATCTGACCTGGGTGGCGGCTGTTCAACCATGGGGACATTATCAGGTGGCGGTAACGTTGTTATTGCCGTTGGCAAACAATGTCTAATTGGCGCTAATGCCGGCATCGGTATTGGCCTAGGTGATAACTGCACGGTTGAAGCAGGACTTTATATTACTGCTGGCACCAAAATAAATCTGTTAGATGATAACAATCAAAGCGTCAAAGAAGTAAAAGCGCGAGACCTTAGCGGTCAATCTGGCCTATTGTTTCGCCGCAACTCAACATCAGGCGCGGTAGAATGCAAAACCAATCGCTCAGCCGTTGAGCTTAATGAAGCGCTGCATAGCAACAACTAGTTGTTATGCAATAGCTTCAGTTAATTGAAGAAGCGATAAAAGATTTCGAGGATATTATGCGTTTAAAAAGTTTTATGTCAGCCAAAATTCACAATGCAACCGTCACACGTTCTGACTTGCATTACGTGGGCAGCATCACTATTGATACAGCTCTACTAGAACTTACCGGCATGCAAAAACATGAACGCGTCCTCGTGGTCAATAACACTTCTGGCTCGCGCCTTGAAACCTATATTATTGAAGGTGAGCGTGACAGTGGCGCTATTGAAATGAATGGTGCTGCAGCGCATTTAATTCACCCAGGTGATGAAGTAATTATTATGGCGTTTACTTTGGCCAGCGAACCTTTTGAACCATCAACCATTCTCGTTGATGAAAACAATAAGTTTGTTCGCTTTTTAAATGAAAAAGGCAGCAGTACAGTTGATGAATGTTAACTGACTCAATGAAGCCTAGTTGCGCCATTTTTGTTGATGTACAAAATATCTATTACACCACGCGACAAGCGCATAACGCCCATTTTGACTATCGCAAACTGTGGGCGTTAATTAGCGCAGAAAACACTATCGTAACCGCTAATGCCTATGCCATTGACCGTGGCGATGAACGGCAGCGCAGCTTTCAATCGACATTAAAATCTATTGGCTTTGCAGTAAAACTCAAACCATTTATT
>JABIQF010000235.1 GCA_018668095.1 Cellvibrionales bacterium | reverse complement strand
TACGTCAAAAATCCATATTGGCTATTTTGGGCTCTTACGCTGTGATCGATCTTGGGATGCGCTCAAGCTTCTGGTTGAAAAATGCCCAGATCAGTTTGAGGTCCACGTTTTCGGTCGACCTATAAACCCCATTAGTTTACCTGTTGAGGCGAATTCACTTGCTGGTATCACTTATTATGGTGAATTTATGTGGCCAGCCGATCTTGAAAAAATGTATTGCAGCGTCGATGTTGTTTGGGGTTGTTACCCTTATGGTGATTCTGCACCAGGTAATTGGCAGTGGGCAAAAACTAATCGTTTTTATGAATCTTGTTATTTTAGAAAGCCGCTTATCACCTTACTTAATAGTGCGGATGCTGCAGTAGTGTCTAAACTTAATATAGGTTTTTCGGTTGATTTGTCTGATATTAATAAAACGGTCGAATTTTTGACGTCAAAGCTCAGTAAGGAGTATTTGGCGTCACTTACTAATAATTTAGGGCAGGTTCCAGAGCAATCATATCTTTATATGGATGATCACGACCGCCTAATAAAATCAATAGAGATGGTTTAGTCATGAAACAAGTTCTACAGAATTTAAAAACAGGCGATACCATTTTAGAAGACGTACCTTGTCCAACGCTGGGTTCGGGTTCTGTTCTTATTCAAACGACAAGCACTCTTGTCTCCGCTGGCACCGAACGAATGCTGGTCGATTTTGGTAAAGGCAATTTAATTCAGAAAGCGCGCTCACAGCCAGATAAAGTTAAGCAAGTGCTTGAAAAGGTCCAAACTGATGGTTTGATGCCGACTATCGATGCGGTCAAGAACAAGCTAGATACGCCTCTCCCGTTAGGTTACTGCAATGTTGGCCGAGTGCTTGAAAGTCGTACTGATGCATTTTCGATCGGCCAGCGTGTGGTCTCTAACGGTAAACATGCAGAAATGGTTGCGGTGCCTAAAAATCTTTGTGCCGCCATTCCTGATTCTGTCGATGATGAATCTGCTGCCTTTACAGTTATTGGCGCTATTGCACTTCAAGGTATTCGTTTAATTAAGCCTACCTTAGGCGAAACAGTAGTCGTGACTGGGCTAGGTTTAATTGGCTTAGTTGCAGTTCAGCTTTTACGTGCGCATGGTTGTCGGGTTTTAGGTATCGATTATGATGCTGAAAAAGTCGCCATTGCTAAACAGTTAGGTGCAGAGGTTGTAAATTTATCGGCAGGTCAAGATCCTATCGCCGTAGCTGAGCAGTACAGTCGTGGCCGTGGCGTTGACGCGGTGTTAATAACCGCATCAACAAAGAGTAATGATCCTATACATCAAGCTGCCACTATGTGTCGCCAGCGTGGTCGGATTGTATTGGTAGGTGTTGTAGGCATGGAAATGTCACGCGCTGATTTTTATGAAAAAGAATTATCCTTTCAAGTCTCTTGTTCATATGGCCCAGGTCGATATGACGCTAACTATGAAGAGGGCGGTCAGGATTATCCGCTCGGTTTCGTTCGCTGGACTGAGCAGCGTAACTTTGAAGCGATTCTTGATATGATGGCCGATGGCCGTATTGATATGAAGCCTCTAATTAGTCACCGATATAAATTGGACGATGCTTGTGACGCTTATGAGCTCATAAGTAGTGGTAATCCTTTAGGTGTATTGCTCGAATATGAAGCGGCTGAGCAGGCGGCTACACAGCAGGTCGTTGAATTAAATACTCGGTCTAATTTACTGGCTTCAGGTACGCAGCCAGCAAGTATTGGTTTTATTGGTGCTGGCAATTATGCGTCTAGCGTCTTAGTGCCTGCATTTGCAGCAACGGGTGCGCGTTTAAAATCGATTGCATCGGCAACCGGTGTTAGCAGTGTACATGTAGGCAAAAAGAACGGCATTGAAGAGGCGACAACTGATACCAATGGATTAATTAGCGATCCCGATGTCGATGCCTTGGTTATTTCCACTCGACACAATAGTCATGCTAAACAGGTTTGTGCTGGGCTTAAAGAGAGCAAGCATATATTTGTTGAAAAGCCTTTAGTGTTAACTCGAGATGAGTTGTCTGAAGTCACTGAGGTTTATAACGGTTTAGAGGAAAAGCCTTTATTGATGGTGGGCTTTAATCGACGTTATGCGCCTCATGTCATTAAAATAAAACAATTACTCAGCAGTAAGTCTTCACCCATTAGTATGGTAATGACAGTTAATGCGGGTTTTATTCCTGCCGATCATTGGGTTCATGACCCTGCTTCAGGTGGCGGTAGAATTATTGGTGAGGCCTGTCATTTTGTCGATTTATTGAGATTCTTAGCCGACGCATCTATAGAGAGTGTTAATGCTGTAGCAATGGACAGTCAATGTAATGATTCAGTGTCGATACAGTTGCGCTTTAAAAATGGCTCAATCGGCGTAGTGAATTATCTTGCTAATGGCAGTAAGTCTTTAGCTAAAGAGCGCTTAGAAGTATTTTGTAACGGTGCAGTATTACAGTTGGATAACTTCCGTGCTTTGCGTGGCTATGGTTGGTCTGGAT
>JABIQF010000183.1 GCA_018668095.1 Cellvibrionales bacterium | reverse complement strand
TCCAGGCGAGTCTTAATTGCCTCTTTATATTTAAAGCCTGCGTGATCGCTAGCTATCGATATTTTTCTCATAGTTTGCATTCATAACGGTTTATTCAAGAGCCCACGGCCTTCTATCACTTTGGTACCCTATTTGGGCTTCAAGTAATGCGACCATAAGCATTAATTTCTCATATTTCAGAGGGGTAAGAGTAATTAGACAGATATAAGTTTCGTAAAAAAGAGCCAATCCGCAGCCTGTATGTTCATTCCATTGGCTAAGATCATATATAGGCGGCCTTTTTTTATTTATGGTCGGGACGACAGGATTGAATCAATACAGCCTAGGGGCTGCATTGCCCCCTTCGGGGCTTCGCGCTGCGCGCTCGTTGCTAATTGCTTCGCAATTGGTGAACCTTTGGTACGTTCGGCTGCGCCTCTCTAATGAACAAACTTGTCACTTTCGAAGATAAATAAAAAAAGGCCACCTCTAAACACAGGCGGCCTTTTTTTATTTATGGTCGGGACGACAGGATTTGAACCTGCGACCACTACACCCCCAGTGTAGTGCGCTACCAGACTGCGCTACGTCCCGAATCATGAGGATTATAACTGCCTAGACAGACATTATAATAAAAACTTTAAAGGGGGATTTAAATATGAATGCACTTAATACGTGACTTTAAATCAATGAGAAAATAATCAATTAAGCTCTTAATACTTCCAATACGTCTTCAAGCTCACCAATCATTTGTCGCAATAATTGCTGTGATTGTGCACCGTCATCTTTTACTTTCTCGCCATTCATCTGCAATCGCGCACCACCAATAGTATAACCTTGATCGTATAGCAAACTGCGAATTTGACGAATCATGATGACTTCTTGACGCTGATAATATCGACGATTACCGCGACGCTTTACCGGCTTAAGCTGAGGAAATTCTTGCTCCCAATAACGCAGTACATGCGGCTTTACCGCACATAAATCACTGACTTCACCAATGGTGAAATAACGCTTTCCGGGTATTACCGGTAACTCTTCGTTATTGCTCGGTTCCAGCATAAGTTTCTACTTGTTGTTTCAGTTTCTGACCAGGCTTGAATGTTACCACGCGACGCGCAGAAATGGGAATCTCTTCACCTGTTTTTGGGTTTCTTCCTGGACGCTGTTTTTTATCACGTAAATCAAAGTTACCAAAACCCGATAACTTTACGTTTTCATTCGACTCAAGCGCCGATCGAATCTCTTCAAAAAAGAGCTCAACAATTTCTTTTGCTTCTCGCTTGTTTAATCCCAGCTCATCAAATAATTTTTCGGCCATCTCTGCCTTTGTGAGAGCCATAATGTGTCACCTCAAGGATGCATTAAAACGTTGCTTTAACGACGCTACCACGTCATCAGTCAACGTGTTAACTTCGTCCTCGTTTAACGTGCGCTTATCATGCTGCCACGTTATACCTAGGCCAATACTTTGCTTCCCTTCTTCAATGCCAGCGCCACTGTATTGGTCAAATACAATCAGTGATACAAGATGCTCGGTTGCCGCCTCTCGTGCACAGGCAACAACTTCTCCCGCTGCCACACTGCCATCTACAATTATCGCTAGGTCTCGTCTCACTTCAGGAAACTTCGATAATTCTTTGAATTTTGGCACTTTTTTGACAGAAATCAAGTTTAATTGCAGCTCGAAAACCCAAATCTCTTGCTCAACATCCAGCTTTTTCAACAATTCTGGGTGTAATAACCCTACATAACCCACAAAAACGTCACCCAAATACACTTTGGCACTCTGGCCAGGATGTAAGGCGGTGACTGGGCTAGCGTCGGTATTGGCAACAAAATGCACGTCACTTTCTACCCCTGTTTTGCCCCTTAACGCTAATAAGGATTCAACATGCGATTTAATGTCATAAAAATCAAAGACATCGGTACTTTGTGACTTCTGAACATTCGCATCTCGACCACTTAACCACGATTCGGCTGATCTTTGTCCAACTAACAGCCCAGCAATTAATGGCGTATGGTCTACTTTCTGACCATTAACACTAAAACCCTGCCCCGTTTCGAATAACTGCAAACGTGTCTGCTGACGGTTAAGGTTGTATCGCGCGGCACTCACTAAGCCCGGTAAAATGCTGGTTCGCATAACCGCCATATCACTGGCAATAGGATTCAACAACTCAACCGGCGCTTCGCTAGGGTTAAACATCTGCTGTAATTCAGGATCGACAAAGCTATAGGTAATAGCTTCTCGGTAACCTTTGGCTATTAAATTTCGGCAAAAATCTTGGCTCGATAAAACACTTTCTGAACGCTCACTAAAAACTAACTTGGCAACCGGCGGCTCAACGGGTAATTGGTCATAACCGTAAATACGCGCCAGCTCTTCTAATAAGTCAGCTTCAATTTCAATATCAAAACGATGCGATGGCACAGTCACCGTCCAACCACTATCCATCGCTACCGGCGATAAATCCAAACGCGTCAAAATATCCAATACACGCTCGGCAGGAATCGCAAAACCTAATACACGCTTAATTTGTGACTCACGTAATATCACCGTTTGCTGCGCATTTAAATGCTGCTCGGCTTCGACTAAGGTGACTGGCCCAGCTTGCCCACCCACAATATCGAGTAACAACTCAGTAGCACGCTCAATAGCACGCACTTGTAAATTGGAATCAACACCACGCTCATAACGGTGCGAGGCATCTGTATGCATGCCAAGATTACGCGCTTTACCCGCATGAATTTCAGGTACAAAAAACGCCGACTCTAAAAAGACATGCTGCGTTTTAGTCGTTACCGCTGAATCATTGCCACCCATAATACCGGCTAAAGCTAACGCCTTTTCACTATCGGCAATCACTAACATGTCAGCGTTCAGTTTTACTTCTTTTTCATCGAGTAAGGTTAGACATTCATCTTGCTGCGCTAAACGCACATCAATACCACCGTTAATGCGCTCAAGATCAAAAGCATGCAATGGCTGACCCAACTCAATCATTACGTAGTTAGTCACGTCCACTACAGGATCAATTGAACGCACATCGGCACGACGTAATTTTTCGCGCATCCATAAAGGCGTCGATACCGATAAATCAATATCTCGAATAACACGACCTGCATAACGAGGACAGTAT
>JABIQF010000117.1 GCA_018668095.1 Cellvibrionales bacterium | reverse complement strand
TCAATATCCATTGAATCAAGCACTTGCGCAGCCATTTCTCGGGCTTCTAGCCCGCCACAGGTCTGGATAAATCGATCAGCCAGTGTTGATTTACCATGATCGATATGGGCGATAATTGAAAAATTTCGAATACGGTCAATAACTTGCTTCATTTAGCTCTCTATAAAATCTACACAATAGGCGTAGCTGATGTGGTGGTGGCGTCTAAACCAAACCAAAATTATTAAGTATTTTGGCCAATAACCTGATGATTATTATTACAAAAACGCCTATCTAAGCTGCGCTTAAAAAAGAGCCGCGATTGTATACTAAGGGGCTAATCTAAGCGAATCTGCCGCCTTAAATTCGAGTTTTACTGAATCGATAGTGGATAGATTGGGAAGAGCTAACCATTTAACGCTGGGACAAGATAGCTCAGCTGCTAAAAGGGTTAATCATTACTGGATAATCCCAGTAATTGGGGCTGATTTTGACGAGAATTAAGATGATTACGCTCATATAAACGAACCAACACTAAACCAACAATAAAACCAACAATGCCGCCAATCAGCGAGTAAAAATCTCCGCCACTGCCGTCTTGAAACATACTATCGAACATAATAGCGACGGTCATCATACTCAATAAAGGCAATAGATAGGCCATAAGTGAGGCTTTTAGCACTACGCCATCAGGTACAGCAATTTCAACCCATTGACCTGCAGTGAAAAAATCAGCCTGACCTTTATCGCACAGCACGCGGATACGGTGAGTACCTCGACTTAGCCAACGACCCAGCACACCTTGGCCACAAGCACCTTTTGCCTCACAACTGCCACAGGTCGATTGTTGAAAAGTCTCAACCCAAAGCGCACCATTATCGCCATTAACCGACGGCTCAACAGAAATGACGCGAGCTTTCTCAATCGTCATACCCGCAGCGCTATCAGCAGACATGCCAACCTCACCCTCATGCCTTCGCAGAAGTGAATTGTAGAGAGGTTCTTGATGAGATTGCTTTGACATACGCAGATTGTACATCGTTTTAAGGATATTTATTGATGATAGAGAATGTTTATTAGAGCAAATTTGAAGGTATTTTTATCAAAGTGTCGTCGTTAAATATTCGGCTAAAAGGTTCAACGCTAATACCTAGCGAGAAGCCAACCGACTCACCGAAGTCGCAATGCCTTTTGCCGCTTTAGGAGGAATTTCGCCCACCACCGTTATCGAATACAAACCTTCGGCATCACGCTTTACAAGGCTGTAAGCCAGTGTTGCTCCGCTTTGCACAGACAACACCTTACTCATATCAACATCAGGAGTGATAAACACACTGAATGTACTCAAGCCATCTGAATACATTTTGCTATTCGATTTGCCATACTTAGTATCGCCAACGGGTTTCTGCTCAAAATGTATTGTCGAGAGAGTAAATCCAGCCGGTAACCAACCCACCTGCCAATTTTGCTCTCCAAGCGCCTGAGACGCCAACTTATCCAATTTACTAGGGTCAGTGACGGCAAGAGATTGAGTAGTCTTCTGATCAAGCAGCGATAAACGCTCATGAGAACGATCCAAATGGGGCGCAAGTTGCTCGGCAGAAATTTCTCCACCTATTTTGATTTCTGTATATTCAAAACGCTCCAACACTTTATTGTTAGCATCGACCATTAACGACTGCAGTAATAAACTGGTTTCATTATCGAGCGCCAATTTGAAGCCGTAGCGATAATCATCTTTCGGCTGCACAGCGAGCATTGTTACCTCACGACCTGCAACACGCGTATACCCAGCAATATTGACGGTATAAGGTTTATTAGCAGAATCTAAGCGTGCTTGATAATTACGAGCGAACGGCCCTGCAGGAATCGTATTATCTAATTCAATAACGCCATTTTTGGGGTGAACACAAATCACTTTGTCGCCTCTACGAATAATTTCGCGCGGCGTGCCCGTTAAATGCACTAAACGTTCAGATTGCTCACCCTCTTTTGAAGTATGGAAAATCTCTAATGTCTCCATACGACTACCCTGGGTATAAACCAAAGTACCTTGATACGTTAATGACTCTGTACTCTCTTTCATTTTAACTAATAGCGCATGAGCATTAGACTCTGTATTCTCTGGAAGAGTATCAGCACCATATAAAGGGACAGAAATAAATAAAGATAGGGCAAGAAGGCAGGAGGTAGCTAAACGCCAGCCAGCCAATAGATAAGAAAGATATTGAGATATTAATTTAGATTTTGGCACTGCATTATCCGTTTGTAAGTAAGCAATTATTTATTAGAAGAAAAGCGCTAACTAACATTTTTTTTAACAATATCACGTTAATAAACATTGAAAAAATGATCTTTAAAAAACAAATGATCGCTACTCATCTTCAAAATTAGCTAAGCGAGCAAATGGAATCATACCTTGGCCACTTTGCTTTGCTGCATGATTAGTATGCTCAAGCAAATACTCATTCAAACGCTCTTGCGCTTCAATAGCCTCAAGTTTTTCAGCTTCTGACATTGATGACTCTAATGCCACTTCTGACGACGCTAACTGAACAGCCGTTAAATCAACTACACTCTGATCTACACTCTGATCCACACTTTGTAAAGCGGGAACCGTTACAGCATTGTCTGCGGTATAACTTGCATCGCCTGCTTGCATTGATTCATATTCTTGCACGCCAACAAGTATGGCAAGTGTTACGCTTGCAGCAACTGCAAAACGCTGCCACATAGGATCACTTTTCGAGGGCCGCCTAGCGACTTTATCCATCGGCGCTTCATCTGCAATGGCAGCGGAAACACTAGCGGCAAAGTTGGATGACGCTCGCATTGTCGGCGTTTCATTATTACTGCGTGATTCATTGCGAAGTACAGAACCAATGGAATGAAAGCTTTCCCATTGAGCCAAAATAGCGGCGGCCTCTTCTTCAGAGGCATTATCTAACGCTTTTAATAAACGTCGCACCTCTAAGTCATCGGCTTGACTATCCATTACGGCTGATATTGTTTCTGACAATTGATCTTTCATAGACCTTAACCACTGTTTTATGTTGAATGACTATTAATAAAAATTTTACTACAAAATTAAAATATCAATGCAAGCTAAAGACGATGAAGCGTTGGTCGTACTTGCTTGTCGATTGCCTCTCTTGCTCTAAATATACGCGAACGTACTGTACCTACAGGGCAAGACATAACATCAGCAATGTCCTCATAGCTGAGACCATCAAATTCTCGCAAAGTTACCGCAGTGCGTAAATCTTCCGGCAGGCTATCTAAAGCCTGCTTCACCACACCTGCAACTTCATCACCGTGTAAAATACTTTCAGGCGTTTGCGTATCTTGCAGTACATTAGAACCTGAGTAATCGTCTGACTCATCGACATCAACGTCGGTGCTCGGTGGACGGCGCGAACGAGACACTAAATGGTTTTTTGCTGTATTGATGGCAATGCGGTACATCCACGTATAAAAAGCGCTCTCAGAACGAAAATTATTAATGGCACGAAAAGCTTTAATAAACGCCTCTTGAGCCACATCTTGCACTTCGGCATGATCGCGCACATAGCGAGAGATTAAGCTATGAATCTTATGCTGATATTTAAGTACCAGCAGATCAAAAGCTCGCTTATCACCTTGTTGAACCCGCGCAACTAACTGCGCATCCGCATCACTCATTTAGTTAATGTCATCCCTACAGCTCAAATAAGAGGATTCAGCTAAAAGGCTGAATACGATAAAATTAGATAAAAAATTATTGGGTAACGCGAACGTGTGTGCTTGGCGATTTCTAGCTTTCGCCATTTTACTTATAACAAAGCGCCCCAACACAACCATTTTTAAGACCAACCTACTCTCTTTATTATTTTAGACCTAAATTTTGACGACTCCAACCGCTTGTACGACGGTAAACAGACTATTTCTTGAGTCTTGCACCAAAACCGAACAAAAAACCAACCAAAAACGATAATCTGTTAGTTTATAAGCGGTTGAGCGAAGTCTTTCAGACAGCTACCATAGTCGGAAGTTCACACTATAGGATGAAAAACACTTTCTTTTTCATCCCCAAGAAGCCTCTTTAGCGATTCAGGCTAGGCTATATGACTATTTTCAGAGATCCTGTATGAGTACTATCCACCAATATGACGTTGTTGTTATAGGTAGCGGAGCTGCTGGCCTAACACTTGCACTTGCTTTGGCCGAAAAAGCCAATGTCGCTGTCATATCAAAATCACAGCTCAGTGAAGGCTCAACTTACTATGCTCAAGGCGGTATTGCTGCTGTTTTAGATGCCGCCGACAGTATTGATGCCCACTGTGCCGACACTTTAGCTGCTGGTGCTGGCCTCTGCCACGAAGATGCCGTTAGATTTACAGTTGAACGCAGTAAGCAAGCCATTCAATGGCTCATAGAGCAAGGCGTTGCCTTTACTCGTGAGAAAAAGCCAGACTCAAAAAAAGGCGACCTCTATGATGAAAGTAGCAATGATTTCCACCTAGCACGCGAAGGTGGCCATAGTAGTCGACGAATTATCCACGCCGCCGACGCTACTGGAAAAGCCGTTTCAGAAACCCTCGTTGAGCGACTCTATGAACACCCCTCAATTAAAACGTTTGAACACCACGTTGCTATTGATATTACTATTGAGCGCGACAGTCCTTCGCCGACATGTCGAGGCGTTTATATACTCGATAGCAAAAACAACAAAGTAGAAACCTTTCATGCCCGCTATGTCGTTATTGCGACTGGCGGAGCAAGTAAAGCGTATTTGTATACCAGCAATCCTGATGGCGCCAGTGGCGATGGTATTGCTATGGCTTGGCGTGCAGGTTGCCGCGTGGCAAATATGGAATTTAATCAATTCCATCCCACCTGCTTGTACCACCCACAAGCAAAATCGTTTTTAATTACTGAAGCGGTTCGTGGTGAAGGCGGCAAGCTGCGCCTACCCAATGGTGAGCAATTTATGCATCACTTTGATGAGCGTGGCGAATTAGCCCCTAGAGATATTGTTGCTCGCGCCATCGATCATGAAATGAAGCGCTTAGGCAGTGACTGTGTGTATCTCGACATTAGTCATCGAGAGCCTGAATTTATCAAATCACACTTCCCTAATATTTATGAGCGATGCTTAGCTTTAGGCATTGATATGTGCAAAGAGCCCATTCCTGTCGTACCCGCCGCTCATTACACCTGTGGCGGCATCATGGTCGACAAATGCAGTGCAACCGATGTAAAAAATCTCTTTGCAGTAGGTGAAACCAGTTTTACTGGCTTGCATGGCGCTAACCGAATGGCGAGCAATTCATTGCTTGAATGTATTGTTTATGCCCAAGCCGCTGCCGAATCTATTCTCTCTACTATTGATACTACCGAATGGCAAAAAGCTCCTAAAATATGGGATGAAACACAGGTAACCGATTCTGATGAAGACGTAGTTATTTCTCATAATTGGGATGAGCTAAGACGCTTTATGTGGGATTACGTAGGTATCGTTAGAACGTCAAAGCGACTGGAAAGAGCCCAGCATCGAGCGCAACTCTTACGCAAAGAAATCACTGAATATTACGGCAACTACAAAGTCACTAACGATTTAATAGAATTGCGCAACTTAACCTTGGTAGCTGAATTAATTATTGAATCGGCATTGCGACGCAAAGAAAGCCGCGGATTGCATTACACTTTGGACTTTAAATCAGAAAACCATTTCGCTCATGATACCGTGTTATTTCCACCCAACTTTTGTGCATCGGCCGAATAACTAATTTTAAAGCGAAAGATAAATACGCAGCAAACGCCACTCTTGAACAGTCATGCTGTCTCGCCAAATAATCACAATACGGGGCTGGTGATACGGATAATCAACAGCTCTTACCGCAATAAACCAAGGCACTCGGTAAAACACCTTGAGTTCGCTAATCGGCTGCCACTCAGCCCCCACGAATAAACTCCATGTTTGCTGTGATGATTGCGGCTGATAGCCAATCCCTTTGACATGAAACGTCTTAGCGCTCGAGCTAAAGAGCCCTTGCCATTCACGAAAAAAAAGCAAAGCTAGCAGGAGTAAAAAAAGCAATATATCGCCTATATTGGCTAATCGATACACCACAGTAAAAGCCGCCATTGCATAAAGCGACAGCAAGTAAAACTTACCTAAAAGGGTATTTGAGAAAGTGACTTGAAGCGCATCCATGCGATAGTCCGATTGTTTACTCTAAGGCTAGAGCTTAGAGGTATCTATGATTGTTGAGCGCGCTCACGACTGGCAGCCAGAATAGTCTCAACCATACTAATCAAACCTGCATCCGTTGCAGGCTCTTTTTTCAAGAACCAATTATAGAGTTCTTGGTCTTCGCACGTTAATAGGCGCCGATACAATGCCTGCCCATCAGCATCGAGTAATCGATAGCTATTTCTCACAAAAGGCTCTAGGACTAAATCGAGCTCTAACATTCCACGTCGGCTATGCCAAATGACACGATTAAATTCTGCTCTTTCAAAATCTGTATTAAAATCATTCATAATCCCATCATACCCTATCCTGCCATCGCTTGCGCTCTCATCGACTAGCCAAAGAGAGCCATAACCACGATTAGTTTTGAACATAGTGAATCTTTATCCACGAATTGATATTGTTTAACGCGGCAAGCTAAACGACAATGAGTGATTAGAAATCAATACACCTTATGCCTACTATTTTAATCAGGAACAATGCATGTCAGCTTCATTAACTACGCTGGATACTTGGTGGCAAGATAGCCTCAGCGCCTTGCCTGCGCAAAGCTACCAAAATGGACAAAGTTATTTTGATAGCGAGCCACCTTTTACAGCCCTAATTGATACAGCGAGTATTCACCCATTACACCAACTCGGCCTCATTAGTATTGAAGGACCGGATGCCAGCCGCTTTTTACAAGGCCAGCTAACAGCTGATATTGAAGCCTTGTCAATCGGTGATTCAATATTAGCTGCCCATTGCGACCCTAAAGGCCGAATGCATGCCAATTTTTATCTGTACTGCGCGGCCAATAATCACTATTTATTGCAACTACCTATTAGCGTTGTTGATACAGCGCTAGCAGCATTGAATAAATATGCCGTGTTTTCGAAAGCAACATTAACGGATATTTCAGCACAGTATGCGGCTTTCGGATTGGCTAACGTGAATACCGATACCAACAACACTGATATATTGGCCTCATTAACAATCAATACTATTGGATCCGTGCAATGGATCAAAAGAACCGCTATTAATAGCTTTCTAAATAGCCTTGAGACTGAAGACGTACAATGGTGTGGTTCTGCCGCTTGGGAATATCGATTGATTTCCGCAGGCATCAGCTTTGTACAAGCGCAAACCGTGGGCGAATTTATTCCGCAAATGTTTAACTTGGATTACTTAGGCGGTATTAGCTTTACTAAAGGCTGCTATACCGGCCAAGAAATTATTGCGCGCATGAAATACCGCGGTAAAGTTAAACGCCGCTGTTATCCGTTTATCACTACTGCTGCAAACAACACGCTTGTCATCGGTGATGAATGCTTAAATGCCGAAGGACAATTAATAGGAACCGTAGTAAGTGTGGCAAGTGATATTAAAAACATATCAGCACGAAGCTATGGCATGGTCGCCATTAAAGTGGCTGCTGCGGAAGAATCATCACTATCCATTAAAGGCGAAACGGCAATCACTATCACCGCCCTTCCTTATGCCGTTGATAGCGATGATGAATAATGTGTATCAATAGCAACGAATAAATATTTATAAAGGAAACGCATAATGCAATTATTTGGTCATCGTGGCGCCGCAGGCGAAGCACCCGAAAATACGATTGCAGGTATGCGCCATGCTATTGAGCGCGGCGTAAGACGGGTTGAAATTGATCTACGCCTATCGGCTGACCAACAAATAGTGATTGTGCATGATAACAACGCTAAACGAACAGCCGGTGTAAACAAACACATTGCACGCTTAACCGCTAGCGAACTTAGCCGCTTAGATGCCAGACAATTTGGCACGCCTTGGCCACGAAAAACCGCGTGCGGTATACCAACACTTAAACGCTTTCTAAAAAGCACCCCTGAAATACAGTGTTATCAATTAGAAGTGAAGTTAGATAAAAGCAGTGAGCATGCTTTAATGATTGAAAAGCTCGGCGCTTTTTTCCCTACCAAAAGCACCACAAAAAAAATTGTCGTCACCTCTTTTGACTATCTATTTCTCGCCAAACTACGTCGACAATTCCCTCATATCCCGATTGGATGTATTAGTTACAAAGCTAACGCTTTATCTGTTGCTCGTGATTTAGATAGCCAGTATTTTTGTATTAACACAAAAATTGCCAAGCCAAAATTGATTGAAAAAATTCGGAAAACGGATATGCATTTATCCATTTGGACAGTAAATAATCCTGAACAAATAAAAACACTATACCAATTAGGTGTGGATAGCATTATTAGTGACTACCCTTCTATGGCATTACCGTTGATTAATAGCTTAAGTCGTAAAAAATAGCTTATCGAATAACAAACAGTTAGCCGACATTAAACCCTACGCCCCCAACAATAAAAATAAACCATTGCCGCTAGCCATAATCCAAACGGTAAAATAGTATGATGAAAAATATCAAACCATTCCGTTGCATGAATATCAATCCATAATAAAAAACTGATGCGTATAAGGTTAAGGAAATACATTAATGCTACACCGCAAACAATACCTATTATTTTGTCTTTGATACTGCATTGGTAAGCCATAATCACAGCCACTAACACACTGTGAATACGCAACGCATCACAACCTTCAACAACGGTCACGGTAGGCCCAGCAGCACTGACCATTGTTCGTCCTTTCAAGACAACCTCTTCGCCAAACAGATTAAGCAACATAGTAGAGAGGTCGGCACAGACATTTAAATAGGCATAAAAAGCTGGCGAATGAACATATAACTGAAAATAGATGACCTGCAGAATAGCAAAGACAAATGCCGCGCCTCCCACAAAACTCAATGAATCGCCGTATTCGTGCAAAAACGTGTCTAAGGTTGATGGTTTGGTCTTATTATTCTCGTTATTCAAAAGAATCCCTTAATCAGTAGCGCATCGAATTTAAATTGTAGTGCATATCTATGCGTTCAAGCCAGTTAAACACACTACTTCTTGTGTCCAGTTTTATTTCTAGTAAACTGCTCACCTGCTGGTGAAACAACAGTATCACTAGGCAAAATACTATTATTTGTATGATTAAGCGTGGAGCAACACCAAAATGGGTAGAGCGTACCAAAACCGTAAAGATTCAATGGCAAAAACCTCTGATGCTAAAGCGCGAGTCTACAGCAAATATGGCCGTGAAATTTACGTAGTCGCCAAAGCTGGCGGCGTTGACCCTGACGGTAATCTATCTTTACGCGGTCTTATTGATCGTGCTAAAAAAGATCAAGTACCTACCCACGTTATTGAGAAAGCCATCGATAAAGCCAAAGGTGGTGGCGGTGAAGATTTTGAAACAGCTCGCTATGAAGGCTTTGGTCCTGGTGGATGCATGGTGATTGTCGATTGTCTAACTGATAATGCGACACGTACTTTTAACGATGTACGCCTTTGCTTTACTAAGAACAACTGCAAAATTGGCACGCAAGGTAGCGTTAGCCATATGTTTGATCACTCAACCATTTTGGCCTTTAAAGGACAGGATGAAGAAGCCGTTCTTGAAACACTGATGATGGCTGATGTCGATGTTGCCGATATTGAAACAGAAGAAGAGATAGTGACCATATTCGCGCCTAATACCGACTACGGTAAAGCGAAACAGGCACTGGCTGATGCCTTCGGCGAATTAACGTTTGAAGTTGATGAAATTCAATTTTTGCCGCAAAACATGACGGAAGTCACTGGCGAAGATACTGAAACGTTGGATAAGTTTTTAGATATGCTGAATGACTTAGACGATGTTCAAAACGTTTATCACAATGTCGATGGCTAACTCATTCGCTAGCCAGCGCACAATGAATCACTGCTATTTTTGACGGCCCGAACTGGCTTTATTACCGTTGGCAGATCGTCTCTTAGCAGGTACTTTGCCCGGCCATTTCGGCTGTTGTCCATCACCACTCGATTCGCCCTGCTTGCTGCCACGCTTAGCGCCTTGGGGAGAGCGTTTCTTTTTCGGCGCAGCACTGGCATCGCGGCGCTGATTATTCCCACCCATTTTACGACCTTTATTCGGCTTTTTCGGCTTAGGCTTTCTCGGTGGACGACTCGTTAAGCTCGACGCAGGCAAAACATGCAACGGCTCAAAACCGTCCATCGTCTCGCGTGGCAATATTTGATTAATCAATCGTTCAATATCTGCCAGCTCATCAAACTCATCAACACAGACTAATGAAACAGCTTCGCCCTCGGCACCCGCTCGCGCAGTACGGCCAATACGATGCACATAATCGGCCGCTACATTCGGTAAATCAAAATTCACCACATGCGGCAATTGATCAATATCCAAGCCTCTCGCAGCAATATCGGTAGCAACCAATACTTGCACTTCACCCTGCTTAAACTCTGCCAATGCACGCGTTCGCGCTCCTTGGCTTTTATTTCCATGAATCGCCGTGGCCATAATATGCGCCGCCTCTAACTCTTTGGTTAAGCGGTTAGCGCCATGCTTGGTACGGGTAAAGACTAATACCTGCCCCCAATCGTTATCATGAATTAACTTAGTTAATACCGCCGACTTACGCTTTTTATCGACCGGACACACCCACTGCTTCACTTTAGCGGCTGTTGCATTCGGTGGTGCTACAGAAATCTCTACCGGCTGATTAACAATGGTTCTGGCCAGCGCACGAATCGGCTTAGAAAAAGTGGCCGAAAACATTAGGTTCTGACGTTTTTTCGGCATTAGCGCTAACAGACGACGAATATCAGGCATAAAGCCCATATCCAACATGCGATCGGCTTCATCCAACACTAATACTTCAATTTGATTAAAACGAATAGCATTTTGGCCATGTAAATCCAATAATCGGCCTGGTGTTGCCACTAAAATATCAGCACCTTTACGAAGTTTGATCATTTGCGGGTTAATCTTCACACCGCCAAACACAACCATCGAACTCAATGACAAATGCTTACCATAGGTTTCAATACTCTCTGCTACCTGAGCGGCAAGCTCACGCGTGGGCGTTAATACCAATACCCGCGCCTGATTAGCCCTTACTTTTGGCCCATCGATCAATTTCTGCAATATCGGCAGCGTAAACCCTGCTGTTTTACCCGTTCCCGTCTGGGCCGCCGCCATCACATCAGAGCCGCTCAATACCGCAGGAATAGCCTCAGCCTGAATGGGTGACGGCGTTTCATAGCCTTTTTCAGCAATAGCTTTAAGAATCGGGGCGGATAAACCGAGAGTGGAAAATGTCATGGGAGGCTCTTTGTTTGGTAACGATAATCTGGTCATAAGGCTCTAAGTGAGCAAGCGCGCGAGCTTACAGACAAATGGCCCTATAAGCCATAGATCAATAAGTCACTAAAAGAACAGTATTATCAAAATCGTAACCTCATACCCCCTGTTATAGTTCATAATCATCATCATTCTAAGTCGTACGAGCCCACTGCAATGCTAATTGAATACCGCCTAATACAATCCCTCGCCATTGGTCATATTATTCTGGGCATTAGCTTTCCCTTTTTAGGACAAATCAACGTTGTTAATGAGCTGTTAATTGCGGGGATGTTTCCGAATCAAACGCTAAGTGCTGATACTGCCGCACAGGCCAGCTATTTAATTACCTTATTTGGTCCAACCGTCGCCAGCTGGGGTCTACTGCTGCTGCTTTTAATCAATACTTTTATAAAAGCACCCAGCCTGTATTTATGGCGTGGGATGATCGCTGCGGTATTGATTTGGTATATTGGTGATACTAGCTATTCAGGATCACACGGTGCCACCGGCGCAATCATACTCAACAGTATGGTCGCCATTGTATTACTGGTCCCTTTATGGCGTTTACGTCAGCTCATTAATCAATAGCAGCAAAGTAGCCCCATAAAATAAAAAATGACGAGGCACAGAAAAGACCATGACGACATCTGCCAGTACACTTCGCGTCGGACGACGCTACCGCGCTAACCGTCTAGAGCCACATTATGATGCCGTCGTTATTGGCTCAGGTATTGGCGGCCTAACAACGGCGGCTTGTCTCGCTAAAATGGGCAAAAAAGTCTGCGTGCTAGAACAGCATTATACGGCAGGCGGTTTTACCCACAGTTACGAACGTAATGGTTATGAATGGGATGTTGGCGTTCATTATATTGGTGACATGGGAAGCAGGCGCTCTACCGGCAGACGTTTATTCGACTACATCACTAACGGCGACCTTAAGTGGGCACCGATGAATGATGAATTTGACCGTGCATTTATTGGTGATAAAACCTTTGGCCTACAAGCTGGTAAAGTGGCTTATCGACAGGCTTTAGTTGAAGCCTTTCCTGCTGAAGAGCAAGCCATTGATCAATACCTTGCTCATATGCGCAGCATTAAAAAAGCGATGCAGTCACACACCATTGGCAAAATTACGCCAGCATGGTTGAAAAAAATATCGTCTTTGCTCTCAACATCTAAAACACCAAAGGCGTTTTCACAAACCACCCGCGAAGTATTAGAAAGTCTGACTGATAATCAAATGCTTATTGCCGTATTAACTTGCCAATGGGGCGACTGCGGTATGCCACCCGCTGAGTCTAGCTTTGTTATTCATAGCCTTATTGCTCAGCACTATATGCATGGTGGTTACTACCCTATTGGTGGCGCATCACAGATGGCACAAACCATTATCCCCGTTATTCAATCTGCTGGTGGTGAAGTATTTACCTATGCCTCTGTCGAACAAATACTGACGAATAATACAGGCGTGACCGGTGTTCGTATGGCTGATGGCCATACCATTAAGGCTTCAACCGTTATCAGTAATGCGGGCGTGTTCAATACCTTTAATCATTTACTGGATAGCACCACACCACAACGCGCAGACTACCTTGAAAAACTTAAAGATGTGTCTCGCTCCATGGCGAGTATTTGTCTTTATATAGGCATTAAAGATACCGCAGAAAATTTACAACTGCCTAAAACGAACTTTTGGATTTACCCTAACGAAAATTATGAAGCTGTTTGCGATACCTTTAAACAAAGCCCTCGCTATACAGAAGAAACTGTTTTACCCATGGTTTATATTTCTTTTCCATCGGCTAAAGATCCTGACTTTATTAACCGCTATCCGGGCAAAGCCACAATCGAGATCGTTGCACCTTGTATGCATGAATGGTTTGCAGAATGGCAAGATAAACCTTGGGGTGATCGCGGCGATGATTACAATGCATTGAAAGAAGCATTATCTCAACGCCTACTAACATACTTATTTGAAAAACTGCCGCATTTAAAAGACAACATTGATTTTTACGAACTTTCAACAACCTTATCGACAGACTTTTTCTGCCGCTACCAAGAAGGGGAAATATACGGACTGCAACATGACCCTAAGCGCTTTGAGCAGCAATGGTTAAAACCAAAAACTGACATTAAAGGGTTGTATTTAACCGGACAGGATGTGCTTAGCTGCGGTGTGGTTGGCGCCATGATGGCAGGACTCATTACAGCCGTTCAACTCGGTGGGTTTAAAGGCTTAGCACTGGCTAAGAAAATCTTTACAGGGAAATAGTAGAATGGTTAACTGTTTTTTGCATTACCACGACAACGAGCAGAGCAATAAATAATTTGCTCCCAAAGACCACGTTGCTGCCATTTTTTACGATTATCGAAAGAGAGCTGACACACAGGGCAGGTTTTACTTTGCTTAATCTGCTTTGCTGAAGCGCGATCAGTTTTTCGTTTAGATTGTGGAGAATGACTCATCAACTAGCGATTGCGCATTTTGTACTGCGTGGAACAATGATGCCGTAAAACAGAAGCCGGTCGCTTGGCCACATGCTTAGTACCACGCGATGTTACCCTCTCCCGCCAAAGCTCAAAACTGCGACGCTTTAATTGGCTGCGCATTAATTGAATCACTGATTTTTCATCATATCCGAACTGCGTATTGATCGCCTCAAATGGTGTACGGTCTTCCCATGCCATCTCAATAATGCGCGATAGCGATTCTTCCGTTAAATCGGCCACGGCTACTTTGTATTGCGGATCTTGAAAATCTGTATCCATTTAAACGGTCGCTTTTTTGCTATTCAGTTGTGTACTATTGGATTTTTACTTTAATGCTTACTTTTCTTTATACGACACCCGTATTCACCAAGATCAAAACAGCCGATTATTATTTTAATCATCAACTATTTAGCCAGAACAACACGATAATGTGTTTTACCACTTCTAACTCGAGCAATAGCCTCATTTACATTTTCAAAGCTAAAGGGCTCAACAACGGCTTTAATATTATGCTGCACGACAAAATCTAACATTTTTTCTATGGTTGCAGGACTACCCACTGCAGAACCAGATACCGATCGCTGTGCTGAAATTAATGAAAATACATTGATATCCAAAGGCTCTAAAACCGCGCCCACAAAATGTAATCGACCGCGAGGCTTTAATGTATTTAGGTATAACCCCCAATCTAACTTAACATTGACGGTTGAAATAATAAGATCAAAACTGGCTGCAGCATTGTCAATTTCATCGGCATTACGAGAATCCAAAGTATGATGCGCTCCTAATGATAGCGCTTCTTGTTTTTTACTTTCACTCGAAGTAAATGCTGTTACTTCACATCCCCAGGCATTTAAAAACTGCAAGGCTAAATGACCTAAACCACCAATACCGATAACTGCGACTTTATCGCCGGCTTTAATATCAAACTCAAGCAACGGCGTAAATACGGTAACGCCCGCACAAAATAACGGTCCAGCTAACGCTAAATCTATGCCGTCGGGAATGGCAACCACACTATTCTCAGCCGCTCGTACTTTGTCTGCAAAGCCACCATGATGTCCCATAATCGTTGGTTGCGCACCGGCACATAAATTATTATCGCCGCTCTCACAACAGGCACAGCTATTACAATAACCCGCATGCCATCCTAAACCGACAGACTGACCCACTTTAAGATGGCTAACACCACTGCCCACGCTGGCAACTTTTCCAACTACTTCATGACCGGGCACAATCGGGTATTGCATCTGCCCCCACTCGCTATCAATAACACTTAAATCACTATGACAAATGCCACAGTAGTGAACATCTATTTCAACTTCGTTAGATTGTAACTCACCTGGGTCATACTCAAACGGCTTTAATTCACCTTTGGCTTCAAATGCGGCATAAGCTTTAATCATTAAAATTAATCCTGTGACTAAAATAGATCATAAAAAATCGTTCTGCAGTGTAGCAGTAAATGAAATATCGCAGGCATAAAAAAACCGCAATAAACTTAAACAGCTTATTACGGTTTAGATAAGATACTCACTTAGGATTATTGAAATACGCGAATATAATCAACAACCATCGTTTGCGGTAAATTACTATTATCAACCGAACC
>JABIQF010000275.1 GCA_018668095.1 Cellvibrionales bacterium | reverse complement strand
CCGCAATCGTTTTTTTGAGCATGTTTTAGAACGTTCTGACATGCGAAACATCGTCCGCCAATTGCGCGCAGGAAAATCAATTTGGTATTCACCTGATCAGGATTTTGGCCGCGATCAGGCTGTATTTGCGCCCTTTTTTGGCATTCAAGCAGCAACGCTTGTCGCCACCTCGCGGCTAGCAAAAATGGGTCGCGCCAAACCGGTAGGCATTGCACACTATCGCGATCCAATTACTCATCGATACCGGATTGTTTTAACTCCCGTTAATGAGACTTTTCCAACAGGCGATGATCAACAAGACGCAACGATGATTAATGCCATGCTAGAAAAAGCAATTCGCGTGCAACCCGAGCAATATATGTGGGTGCATCGACGGTTTAAAACAAGACCCGAAGGTGAAGCCTCTCTTTATTAGTAGGTAATATCTCTCATAGGTTGGCCCGTCTAGGGATGGGCAACACTCATAATCTCCAATATAATCTAGCATTGACTAGCCTTCTATCAACAACAACGATAAGGCTAAAAACAGTCTCTGTAAGGCAGTATTCTCTCTTTAAGATACGCCATTCCAGCGCGCCCAAGTTAGCCGACAAGTCATACACTTGCGGATTATAATTTTAGGATTGATTTAATGGCGAATTACCATATAAGTTCTGATGTACTGCCAACATTGGCCGATTTTTCACTGCCCGATGAGCTTGGCTTTGGCGAAGTCAAAATCCCTATTATGTATCGAGCAGACTATGCTGATGGCGCGTGGCAGCCTGCAGAACTCACGCCCTATGGCAATATTGAAATCGATCCTGCCGCAAAAGTATTGCATTACGCCCAAGAGGTCTTCGAAGGGCTTAAGGCCTATAAAGTCGGTGATGGACGCGCGAACTTCTTCCGCCCATTAGAAAACCTCAAGCGTATGAATTTGTCATCTGCACGTATGTGTATGATTGAAATCCCAGAAGATATTTATATGGATGGGATTGGCTTAATGACCGCTTATAGTGAGGCATTTATTCCAAATGGATCAGGTAAGTCACTGTATTTACGACCATTTCTAATAGGCACGCGTTCAAATCTTGGTATGGGAGTGTCAGACACTTTTACCTTTATGGTTATCGCTAGCCCATCGGATATTTACCATGCTGGTCATATGAAAATCCAGATAGAGCGTGAAGCCTGCCGCGCTGCTCGTGGCGGTACCGGAGCAGCAAAAACCGGCGGCAACTATGCTGCTTCGCTTCAATCGGCACAAAATGTTCAACGTCGCGGCTACGATCAATCGCTATGGCTTGATCCTATAGAGATGAAGTACATCGAAGAGCTGTCTGGAATGAATTTCTTTATTCTGCAAAACGGCGAGCTACATACACCAATGCTCAATGGCTCGTTTCTGGCAGGCATTACGCGAGACTCGATTATCTCGTTAGCTAGACATAAAGGTATAACCGTTGTTGAGCGCGATATTGCGATTCAAGAAGTGCTTACGGGAATTCAGTCTGGCGCGGTGAGTGAGATATTTGCCTGCGGTACGGCGGCCATTGTGAGCCCGGTTAGTGTTATTGCTGATGCCGACGGTACAACTTATGAAGTAGAAAAAGTTGATCAGTTAGCCGCAACGTTACGTCAATCATTACTAGCAATTCAAGAACGACGCGAAACCGATCCGTTTTCTTGGTCTATTGAAGTGGATAACAAATATAACCCCGCCTAAAGGCTTTTTAAGTACGGCAACATTGTTAGATGTCGCCGTATTTTGAAACCAAATAATGATAAAAATGAATATTAGCGAGCCGACATTCCTCTAAAGCATCATCGTATGCTTTTGCCGTATCAAACGATTCATCGCTAATAATGCCATCACTATACGTAGGCGCATGCTTAAAGGTATGCAATCCGGTTTTAAAAGGAACGCAAATCACTTTTCGCCCTAACAAGGTAGCCCAATAGACTCCGTGATAAGAATTAGTAATGATGGTTCTATGCGAAGCCAAGAAAGCTAATTTTTTCTCAAATGAATCGCCAGAGTTATCATTAAATTGACTGACTGAATAACTATTTAAAGATAAAAATGATCGGTTTTTTTTATGGGCATTAAAAATGTTTTTATGGGTTAGCTTTTTTCGTTTGTGTGAATAAACGCCAACCTCGTATCGCGGCTTACTTTTTTTATACTGCTCAATCAGCGGATGCATACAAGACGCACAAGGCACCCAATGGTGATGATCTTCTTTTTGTATAATACGAGTACCGACTTCATCGAAGGCATCGAAAAAATCACCTAACGGATAAGTAGTATCTTTTTCTGAATCATCTAAATCTGCACCCACACCCCAAGCAATTAATTTATACTTTCTATCTTGTTGTGTTAAGCGCTCTAAATGCGGCCTAAACCCTTCTCGACCAAGCCCTCCACCACCGAGAATATAAACGCCTTCGTCATCTTTATGCGGTGCAAAATCGATTAAATCATTAAATGTCTGATTCACAAATGGAAAATATTTAAATGGTGGAGCCCACCAATCTCCTACATTTGTTTTATCCGCGCGAAATATATTTCTATTCATAAATATAGATAAACCTTAAAAAATGGAAGTTGTAACTACTATTGAATACGCTCTATTAATCAATGATTGTATTTTATAGAACATTCAAATAACGCTCTGCAATATTATGAGCGCTAAATTGCTGCGGAAAATCTACCGCATAAATCGAGTAGTCAGGAATAGATAACAGCGCTGCCAGCCTATCAATATCCCTAGGTGGAAATAAATTCTCTTCTGGTAAAATTTCACTCGGACCAGATCGACAATCAGAACTAATAGCGGGTGTATGCAAAGCTAACGCCTCAAGCAGTACCATCCCAAGCCCTTCAAAATCACTGGACAGTACTAATAAATCAGCCTGCTTAATTAAAGGGTATGGATTTGCATGAAAGCCTGCAAAGATTACTTTATGAGT
>JABIQF010000232.1 GCA_018668095.1 Cellvibrionales bacterium | reverse complement strand
CTTATATCTATCGCTTCGGCACTTAATGGTCTATTTTTTTTCAGCACGAGTTGCTCAGCTGGCTTTTCGTTATCTTTCAATCGATCTTCATTCTCTTTTTTTGTAATGGTCTCTTTCTCTGCCCTTTTATTTGCATCTTTATTTGTATCTTCATTTGTATCTTTATTTGTATCTTTTCCCCAAGCAGCCTTAACCGCTTGAGTATTTATCTGATGTTGCTGAAAGGCACTCTCGTCTCTCTTGATTTCGGTTTCCTTAGCGATATTGCTTTTATCATCGACAACAATCTTTAAAGCATCATCAGATAATTCTATTACTAGATTATCTCTATAAAAATCTGCCTCTTCTAAAGATTCCCTATCAGCAGCAAGCGCATTATCATCAACTTCACCACTCAATTTATGCTTATATTGTGGCGGCAATAAAACACGATCAAAAAGCAATAGGACTAGTGCTAATAGTAGTGCTACCAGCATAATCAAACGCGCACGCTCAGCGGTAGGTTGATGGTTTTTTCCATACAGTAAATTAGCCGCTGCAAATAACGGCAGCTCGATTTTCTTTACAGCTTCATTGTTTACAGCTTCAGTCTTTGAATTATCTGACTCTAAGTCCCGAACCATTTGCGTGACCAGACTCATGACCCAACCACTTTTCTATGGAAATTAAAAATTGCTCTATGCCCACAAGAAACACTTTCTGTATCCTCAATAGCCGCTAAAACAAACTGTTTAGTGATTTTTTTTTGCTGCTTACCAAAAGCACACATCATCGATTTATGAGCCAATATATTAACTAATCGAGGAATTCCCTTACTCGCGTTCGATAACGTTGTTATCGCTTTCTTATCGAAAAGTTCAGGGCCACTATAGCCAGCAGTAACTAATCGATGCATTAAGTAATGCTCAACTTCACTCGCCACGAGGGGTTGCAATTGATATGAAAAAGTCACTCGTTGCAATAGCTGCCTGAAACCTGGTTGCTGTAAAATAATATCTAATTCTGGCTGACCAAATAATACAACTTGCAGTAATTTAAATTTTTCTGTTTCTAGGTTCGTGACCAAACGTAAAGCTTCAAGCGTTTCAGCAGGCATTGATTGAGCCTCATCAACAATTAATAAAGCTTTTTGTCCGAGTATGGCTAATTGCACTAACTCTTCTTCAATCACTTTTAAAACAATATGTGAGTTTTCATGACTTAAATGAATACCTAATTCATAGGCAATAGCATGAAACAATCCTTCGGGTGATAAAAAAGGATTTGGAATATATATAGGCACATATTCTGATTCTAGAGAAGCAAGTAACCGACGACAAAGCATGGTTTTACCCGTGCCTACTTCTCCTACTATTTTTAAAAAACCTTCGCCCTGCTTGATACAGATATCCAAAATGGTATTGGCTTCTGCATGCCAACCAGCATTCAAATAAAACTGCGTATCTGGAGTTAAACAAAACGGCAGCTCTTGTAGACCAAAATGTTTTTCGTACACAATGGCCTCCGTTTAATAATTGTTTTTAATGGTAGATTGGAAGTTTGAGAAGCGCTCTAAGCTATTTTTAATGACTTCAGCATTTACGCTATCTGAAAATACGCGCGGCCGCAGCAAAATGACTAACTCGCGTTTTGTGCTTCGCTGATCTTTTTGTTTAAACGCATTGCCAATAATAGGTATCTTGCTGGCCCAAGGGGTTGCAGCATTAGATGTTTTAGATACATTTTGAATTAAGCCACCAATCACAACAACTTGGTCACTTTGCGCATAGATAATACTGTCCGATTCTCGAATACTGCTTTGTGCGAGCGGCAATTCGAAAGGCTGGTCTCCCACTGTAAATGAACGCTGCTGCTCAACAACTTCACTGACCGTTGGATGCACATGTAAAACAATGGAATCATCAACACCAATTTGCGGCGTGACATCTAAGGCAATACCAGAAAAGAAAGGCGTCAACTCAACACTTGGTGAACTCACCGCAGGGCCGCTCGCAGAACTGGTGACATTATTCGTCACTTCTGTAACAAAGAACTCGTCGGTACCTACCTTTATAACGGCTTTCTGATTATTCACTGTTGATATTCGAGGGCTAGACAGTACTTGTACCGTTCCTTGCGTTTCTAACAAATCAATAATGCCGGTAAAATCATTGAGGCTTAATGTTAATCCGAATATGCCCGTGGCTGTATTCGCACTTCGAATACCTGTTGCGCCCGGTATAGCAATTAAATTCTGCCCTCCGGCATTAGCAACCGTTGCGCCGCCTTGCGAAGCAATAACGCTTTTTCCTGCACTAGGATTACCAATAGCAGTCCAATTAATCCCTGATTGAAAATCATCATTTAATGTCACTTCTAATATCTTTGCTTCAAGAATAACTTGCCGCTTCATAATTAATTCAGCTGCTAGTAAATATTCTTTGACTACTTTTATCTCTGAAGGCAGCGCACGAACGATAATCATGCCTGATTGCGGTGTCACAATAACGCGTCGGTCATCGCCTTCACCAATTAATACATTGAGGTTTTGTTTTAATTCTCCCCAAAAATCAGAGCGGCCAGAAGTAATGATATGCGTACCAACTAATCGGCCTTGCTGAGAACTATTATTCTGATCATCATCAACAGAGTTAGTGCTTGAATTGCTACTACTGTTATTGGAATCGGCAGCGCTCACACTGCCACTCGATACTCTCGTTTCTGATAAGCCTTGCCTTCGTATGTTTAAGTAATTCACTTTAAAGACTTCTGTTCTTATTCCTGCAGGAAGCACTTGAAACATTCGTCCATTTCGTTTTATTGGATATCCATAAACGTCATTGATGACGGACAATACTTCTGGAACAGTCACGTTTTGCAAATTAAGACTTATGGCACCTTTCACTTCTGGATGCACTACCATGTTATAGCTTGTATCTTTAACCAACCCTAAAAACAGTGATTGGGCATCAACATTTTTTACATTAATATCAAATTTCGATTCGTGAGGCGCTGTTATTTTTGATGAAATTAACGGAGACAATAAACTTTCTATTACATTATTTGGCGGCGCGACACCCTTACGCGTAACGCTCGCGTTTTTCTTGGCACTCTCTAATACGCTTGTCATATCATTAATAGGATCATCACTCATCGACAGCTGATGCTGATCTTGTTCCCTAATACTGTCAGACGTTTCTTGCGACGCAGTATCATCTATCGCCTTAGACATATTGTCAGACTGTATAGTCTGACAGCCATATAATGCGATTAACATTATGGATAAAAAACGCATGCTGTTACGTAAATTAAATATCATTTTTTATCCACAAGTTTTTTAAACGATAGCGTTGTGAGGGTTAAAATATGCCGTTTTGCGCCTTGAACAATGACTTTATCTTTACCAATAGAAATCACCTTACCGAGCTTATGGGTATCACCTTCGCTAAAACTCTGCCCATTAATAATGGCTACCTTTCTTTTATCACCCAACAAAATTGATTCAAGGTGATAAGCTACTTTGCTGCTCTGCACAGACCCTCGATACGTCGTTGGCTTTGTTGGATCATTAATTTCATTGGCATAAGCCATACAAAAAGCCATCGACAAGATCAACGATAAGCTTGTTACTAATAAATTAAACACCTATCCAATCCCTCTCTGTGCTGTAGGTATACACCTCTATAGTCACCGTACCTACAGGGTAGTCTTGAATATCAAAAATCAAGGCATTCCACTCAAAGCGCCACTCTAAAGACTCTAACTGTTTGAGATAAGCCAATGTGCCTAAGTAACTTCCTTGCAATTGCAGCTCGACACCATGACGATATAAGTCTGTTGTATACGGCTCACTTTTCTCATTCGCATTTTTTTTAGCTTCGTCTTGCTCAGCGTCATGGTTATCTAACACTGATACTGATTCATTTTTCGTTGCTTGATCCAATCCCGTGATTTTTTCAACAGGCTTATTTTCGAGTTTAATCAATACAAGCCCTGCTCTATTGTCCAGTAATTTTTCTAGCACTTTCGGCATTAACGTTGCTGGAATAAAACCCGTTGCTGACGCTGCTAATTGTCGGTCAACGTTGATTAACTTTTCATTAAGCAATTCCTGTTGACGCTGCATCGACTTTTGACTAGCACCTATTTGATTTAATAACGCTTGCACTTCTTGTTGTGCAGCTTGATTGCTTTCTACTAATCCATTTAATTGCTTAATTTGTCTGTCGCGATTTTCTAAAATATCACCCAGAAAAAGTAAATCGGCAATGCCATAAAAAAGTACGATGATCATCAGTAAAATAATGAGTCTTTCACGTAAGGTTTTTTCATGCACAAAACTCGAAAACCTCTCCCAATACAACGCAATATTTTTTGAATGGCTCATACTTCATGGCCCGCATCATCCGATTTAGCAGCAACACTAATTTCAAACTGCATTTGATGATGGCTAGCCTCACTGTTTTCAATTTTCATTAACTGAAATCTCAAACCGCTAAATGCAGGCTCTTTACCTAATTTTTGCAAATAACGCGGTAACAATGTCGCATCTTCCATTGCACCTTTAAGTGATATTTCTTTTCCTCCATCACGCAATGAAATACTTCTTAACCAGAGGCCTTTTAATTGCTGACGTCCAAGCCCGGCCAAATGATCCGAAAATCCTTCGCCAATATCATGCTGCTGATTAGATAGCGACTGTAAAATTTGACGGCGCTGTTTTAATAAACGTTTTGTCTGCTGCAAAGCCTTCGAATCATCCGTGCTCTCAATTCTTAAACTCGATATCTGAGCTTGAAGGTGTTTATCATTTTCTTCTGCTTGCCGAACTAGCGCTGCATCTTGGCCACCGTTATAAAGTGTCACTATGCTGACAAGTAACACGATCGCCATAGTTAGTATCGCAGCGCTAGCAATATGCTGTGACGATACGACTATCGATTCACGTTTTTCCAGATGATCTAATAAATTGATAGTCTGCTGCATAACGGCCTTACTTTTCCTCTTTGCCTTTAAACACTTCTATTTGCTTTAGAAGATTTTGATTTTCTTTAGAGCTACTTTCAACATGCTTTAAGCAGCCTTAGCGGCACTCGCAAGTAGTAATGCTTCGGCACCTTCGCTGGCTAATGTAAAATCAGTAATAACTGAATGTTTCATTATTTCAATACTGGCATCTAAGCGTTGATGGATTTCATGACTCAATGCTGACGCATTATTTTCTAGCGGTGCCAATAAAATATGACCAATGGTGCCTTTACCAATTTGGCTTTCAAAGTAATCACGCGAACGCTGCATTTCGAGAATAAAACTTTCTATTTCACGGCTTTTCGACAATGGCATGGCCTGCAATGCTTGATCAGAAATATCAATGACGCGGCTCAGATACAAGGCTTGATCGGCAACCACGGTCAAAAATCCGCTCTGGCGACCAATCACTACAATCATTTCGGTTTGTGACTCTCTAGGATAATTCTCAAGTAAACGCAGCAGTGCTAGCTCAGGTATTTCAATACGATCAAGCTCAACATTAATGGTCTCTAAGCTATTCGCAACGGCTTGAAGTTCAGCTCTATCGGCAACGACGGTATATGCCATTTTTTGCCTGCCATGATAGGCATCATCGGGTAATAAAAACCCATCGATGACACTTTCTTCCATAGCTTTATGAAGTAGATCTTTTACCTTCCACTGTAATGCTTCGGCTAACTCTTCCTTATTTACCGGCGGCGCTTCAACTAATAGCATTTGATAACTACTAGCGGGTAACATTAGCGTACAGGCTGGATATTCAAGTTTATGCTGCTTACAAAAGGTATCTACGACTTCGGCAACCATCGAAGTCATATCTTCTTTTTCAGGTATAGGAATACTTTGGCTGGCAATAATTTGTTGGTTTTTAGATGCGGTGATATCCAGGCACGCAGCCGCGCTATCGATCATGATGGCAATTCGCTCATCATACTTTTGACTCTTTCTCTGCTTCGCTCGCCACCATACTGTGTTCAAGACCTTTCACTCCCAGAATGAAGCTTCCGCTTAATTAACTCATTTAACCCAAAAAATTTCCGCTGATGCTTTTTGGCTTTTTATGGAGAAATATATGCAAGCTCATCATTTGCTACTCGATAACAAGATCTCTGACAAAGCTTTATCAATATGATTCCAAACAGATAATCTGGCATTGTTGGCAATTTATTTCGGCATTCAGATAAGTGGTAAGCAGCGCTTTTTTATGTAACTCTATATCGAAATAAATGCCTTACCTTTTTCTAGCTATTAAGATTATTTCGAGTAGCTGACTAACAATAATTGCAAGAGAGCAGTCGATTCGCTAATGCCATTAAATATCGTTTTATTTGAGCCAGAAATTGCCCCCAACACGGGAAACATTATTCGGCTATGTGCCAATACCGGATGCCATTTACATTTGATTAAGCCTTATGGCTTTAATTGGGATGATAAAAAGCTCCGCCGCGCAGGTTTAGACTACGCTGAGTGGGCAGATATTAAACATTGGGAGTGTTTTACAGATTTTGCGGCAGAGCTTGCCGATCCTAGTCGTTTGTTTGCTTTAACGACTAAGGGTACGCTTGGACACCATGAGATTGAATTTCAAGAGAATGACAGCTTGTTATTTGGGCCGGAAACCCGCGGATTACCCGATAGCCTTTTAGATACGCTAGCCCATGAGCAGAAGGTTCGACTGCCCATGGTGCCGAATAGCCGGAGCTTGAATTTGTCTAATAGTGTGGCTGTGGCTACTTATGAGGCTTGGAGACAGCTTGGCTTTAAGGGAAGTTAAGTTCGCTCTGCGCTTTCGGCATTGATTGGATGCTTCAACCAATGAAACCCTTAATCAATGAAACCTTCAATCAATGAACACTTCACACCTATCCCAGCCTAATACATCACAAATCTGCATCACGCTTTTTCATCACGCAAAAAAAACCCGATGGCACAAGCCATCGGGTTTTTATACTCAAATGCTACCTCTTATCGAGGAATAGGCCTCTATTACTTACAAACCTTCAATCATGTAATCAACAGCAGCTTTCACTTCATCATCTGAACAGTTAGGGCATAAGCCTCTAGCTGGCATAGCGCCCTTGCCGTTGATCGCATTGCTGTAAAGCGAATCCATGCCTAAGGCTAAACGCGCAGTCCAATCGGCAGCAATCCGAAACTTAGGTGCACCAGCGGCGCCAGAAGCGTGACAAGCAAGACAGCCTTTGTTGTAAACATCTTCTGCTGAGCGAGGACCAGCAGCAGCAATTGTCATTACTTTAGCGCAATCTTCACCTTCAATGCAGATAGAACCTACCGCATGAATACGAGACACAATACCGTCTTCAACCGAACCAGCTTGTAATACTACAGACGTTAATGACGAGATCAACATGGCCATTGCACAGACAATCATTTTTAAATTTTTCACAAAAATATCCTCAATAATAAAAATCAACTCATTAAGCCTATGCTCGCGAGTCTTTAGCGTCAGTAATTATAACGGTTCAAACCTGAGGGGGAAGTCTGAATTCTGCTGAAATTACACAAACACTGATCTTTTTTACGGGATTAATAGCCCGCTGGATCAGTAAAAGGCTTAGTTGCTGCGCCATAGGTGAATAATACGCTCTGCTATGCGGCTCTCATCCGTACTATCCGTTTCAATCACATGGTCTGCATGCTGGCGATACAGCGGGACGCGCTCGGCAAATAAGTCGTCAAAGGTCTGCGACTCCGGGCAAGCAATGCCCCGCTCACCCCAATTGTTGATTCGCTCAGTCAATGAAGCAATGGAGGCATCAAGATAAAAAATCTCGGCACAAGCCTGTAAATAGGCAATACCTTTTGCGCCATATATAGCACTGCCGCCAGTGGCGATAATGGCATTATCAAATTGATGATCTAGAATCGTTTGCTGCTCAATGGCTCTCAGGTGCTCAAAACCCTGAGTATCGAGAATATGCTGCAAGGAAGCTTTCTGGACATGCTCAATTAATTGATCGGTATCACAAAAATGCATACCAAGTTGCTCAGCCAATAATTGACCAACAGTACTCTTGCCTGCACCAGGCATTCCAATAAGGGCAATGTTAGTCTTTTTTTTCATACCGGAATAAAACAGCCAAAAAAAACGAGAGGAAGAAGTGAGTTATTAATTATAACCTATCAAGGATTCTATATTTCAAAAACTCAAGCGTTTTTACATCTGCTTTTAAAGCACAAAATAGTAGTCATATGATCTATCAATGAGGTGACAGATCATATGACTTTTTAATTGAGGCCTATAAAGACTAATCAATATAATCGCTAATGCTTGGGCATGAGCACACTAAATTACGATCGCCATAAACATTATCAATACGTGATACAGGCGAGAAATATTTGTTTTCACGCAAGCTTGTTAACGGATACGCTGCCTCTGAACGAGTATAAGCATGCGCCCAAACATCGGCCGTTAATTGCTCTGCTGTATGCGGCGCATTAATAAGCGGGTTATCATCTAACGCCCACTCACCGCTACCAACTTTGTCAATCTCGCCACGTATTGCTAACATCGCTTCACAAAAACGATCTACCTCACTCAAGGCTTCACTTTCGGTTGGCTCTATCATTAAGGTACCAGCAACAGGAAACGACATGGTTGGTGCATGAAAACCATAATCGATTAATCGCTTGGCAACATCTTCTACTGCAATTCCAGTCGTCTCTTTTATAGGGCGCAAATCAATAATGCATTCATGAGCCACTAAGCCTTTCCCGCCAGTGTATAAAACAGGAAAAGCATCCGCCAAACGATAAGCAATATAATTAGCACTTAGAATAGCTGCCTCGGTTGCGCGACGCATTCCCGATGCACCCATCATGCGTAAATACATCCAGCTAATAGGCAATATGCTTGCCGAACCAAATGGCGCACTCGAAACTTGAGGTGCCTGCAAATTCTCCTCAGCCGATGATGCCATCTTCGGTAAGAACGGTGCCAAATGCGATTTAGCCGCAACGGGACCAACACCCGGGCCTCCACCACCATGAGGAATACAAAATGTTTTATGCAAATTAAGATGCGAAACATCGCCACCAAAATCACCAGGACCGCATAGCCCCACCATCGCATTTAAGTTAGCACCATCAACATACACTTGCCCACCACGCTCATGGACTATCTCGGCTACTTCACGAATTTGCTCTTCAAATACACCGTGAGTCGATGGGTATGTCACCATTAATGCAGCTAGATTATCTGCATGCTGATCGGCTTTGGTACGAAGGTCATCAATGTCGACATTGCCATCACTGTCGCAAGCAACCACAACCACTTTCATATTACACATTTGTGCCGACGCAGGATTAGTACCGTGCGCAGAGCTCGGTATTAAACAAATATTACGCGCGTCATCACCACGACTTTTATGATAAGCCGATATCGCAAGTAACCCTGCAAACTCACCCTGCGAGCCAGCGTTAGGCTGCAATGAAACCACATCATAACCGGTACACTCTGCCAGCATTTCTTCTAGCTCGGCAATCATTTGCTTATAACCTACCACTTGTTCTGACGGCGCAAATGGATGAGGACTGCCAAACTCTGACCATGTCACTGGAATCATTTCGCTAGTGGCATTTAATTTCATGGTGCAGGAGCCTAAAGGAATCATGGTGCGATCCAAGGCTAAATCTTTATCAGACAGGCGACGAAGGTAGCGCAGCATTTCGGTTTCTGAATGATAACGTGAGAAGACCGGATGACTTAACACGGCATC
Source organism: Cellvibrionales bacterium (assembly GCA_018668095.1). Classification (GTDB taxonomy): domain Bacteria; phylum Pseudomonadota; class Gammaproteobacteria; order Pseudomonadales; family UBA7434; genus UBA7434. The sequence goes on along the minus strand of JABIQF010000232.1, from coordinate 5,463 downwards.
TTGTCGAAACGGTGCAACCGTAAAATCAATATTCACCGTATCAGCTACTGAAGCGTAAGCTCCACTGCTATTTGCTGAGAATAATGTCCATAGTAATTCAATGTCGGCTTTCGTTGTTTTTTCATCAACAGAAAAACCAATATGGGCATCATCGACTTTACGTAAATTAATTTTTTCATTTTGCGCGCGTGTGTAAATAGCCTGTGTTTGATCACCGGTTTTAATGGTCAGCGTGTCAAAAAAGCGAACATTACTTCGCTCAAAACCGCGCTCAGCCAACCCAGCTGCAGCTGTCGCTGTTAAAGAATGAATGCGGCTTGCAATATTGCGTAAGCCAACAGGACCGTGATAACAAGCGTACATTGATGCAATAACCGCTAATAACACCTGCGCAGTACAAATGTTAGATGTCGCTTTTTCACGACGTATATGTTGCTCACGCGTTTGCAGTGCTAAGCGATAAGCAGACTTGCCATCGGCATCTACAGATACACCCACTAAACGACCCGGAAGTGAGCGCTGGTATTTGTTCTTGGTAGCCATATAAGCAGCATGCGGACCACCAAAGCCAACAGGGACACCAAATCGCTGCGTATTACCCACCACTACATCAGCACCAATATCACCGGGCGATTGCAATAATACTAAGGCCATAATATCGGCAGCCATAACGACTAATGCTTTTTTCTCATGCGCAGTGACAACGACATCATCAAAATTCGGTATCTCACCCGAGCAACCTGGATATTGCAATAACACGCCAAAGCAATCACAAGCCGCTAAATCGGTTTGCGGATTACCAACCAGAACGTCGTAACCGGCAGCATAGGCGCGGGTTTTAACAACCTCGATAGTTTGCGGCAAGCAATCGTGATCAACAAAAAAGGTATTCGCTTTGCTTTTCGCAGATCGTTTAGCTAAACCCATGGCTTCAGCAGCAGCACTGCCTTCATCTAGCATTGATGCATTTGCGATATCCATACCGGTTAAATCGCAAACCATGGTTTGAAAGTTTAATAACGCCTCTAAGCGCCCTTGTGAAATTTCTGGCTGGTAAGGCGTATAAGCGGTATACCATGCTGGATTTTCAAGAATGTTTCTGAGAATAATGGTTGGCGTAATCGTGTCGTAATAACCTTGTCCAATCATAGAACGGAAAGGTAGATTCTTTTGCGCTATCTCTTTGAGCGCCGCTAAGGCATCAGCTTCACTTAATGCATCGGGTAAATTTAATAATTCACTTTGATAAATACTGGCTGGTACGACATCACGAATAAAGCTATCCATCGATGTATAACCCAACGCCGTTAACATGGTTTGCGTATCGTTACCGGCAGTCCCAGCAGACAAGCCCACATGGCGATCTTCAAAGTGATCACCTAACAAGGCTAAGTCGGTGGCTTGTATAAGAGAAGAATCCATCACAGTGGCTTTAACTGCTGCAGGCATATCAGCTGCTTCTCTTTCGGTACTTAGGCTTTCATTGCAAATTGCGTCGGTCATAATTCTCTCTTTCACTTATATTTTTTGTCTTATTAATTGCTGTGCTTTTAGCTTTAAATAATTAGCGCTTAGCCACGTACATAATTCTGTTTTACAAAGGGTAATTTGCTTACTGTCATGGGCCGAAGTTTTCCGCGGACTAATGCCTGTACTTTTGTATCGGCTGCTGCGTAACTCGCATCGACATAAGCCATCGCAATTGGTTTTTCGAGGCTTGGTGAAAAGCCACCACTGGTGACTATGCCTATTTCAGCACCGTCTTCATTAACAATAACAGTGCCTTCACGGACCGGAGCACGACCGTCTACTGATAACCCTACTCGCTTTTTCGGAGCGCCATTTTTTAATTGCTCTAAAATAATATCGGCACCGGGAAAGCCACCTTCTTTGGCTGCGTCTAAACGTCGACTGCGACTCACACTCCAAGCTAAACCGGCCTCAATAACCGTTGTCTCTTCATTCATATCATGACCGTAAAGACAAAGTCCGGATTCTAATCGCAAAGAATCTCGCGCGCCCAAACCTATCCATTTTACCGCGTCATCATCGAGAAGAATGTTCGCAATTTTTTCAGCATCGGCCGCAGGCATTGAAATTTCAAAGCCATCTTCGCCGGTATAACCCGAGCGAGTAATAAAACATTCAACATTGCCAATACTGACACTCACACCATTCATAAATACTAACGATTCAACCACAGGGGCGAAACGAGCTAACACGCTACATGCTGCTGGGCCCTGCAAGGCCAACAATGCTTTATCAGACTGATAGCTTACTTCACAGCTGCTAAGGTGTTTCGTTAGGTGCGCTATGTCCTGCTCTTTACAGGCAGCATTAACGACCAAAAAGAAAGTATCTTCACTTAATCGCGTGACAATTAAGTCGTCAAGAATGCCGCCATTCTCATTCGTAAAAACGGCATAACTTTGTTGATTAATGGCTAAAGCAGCAATATCGACAGGAATAATACTTTCAAGCTCAGCAGCACTGTTTGCACCACTTACGAGCACCTGCCCCATATGTGACACATCAAATAAACCCGCTTGCGTGCGCGTGTGTAAGTGCTCGGCCATAATGCCATCGGTGTACTGCACGGGCATTTGATAGCCGGCAAATTCAACCATCTTCCCGCCTGCGGCACAATGCATATCATAACAAGCTGTTTTCATTTTTATAGATCTCACAGGCATAAAAAGTGTATTCTAGCGTCTTTTCTATATATTTGTTAAATTTATAGTTCTGATCCTTGTATAAGGTTTTTAAATATGAGAAATTTATCGATGGACGCTTTAAGGGCTTTTATTGCCACTGCTGACCTTGGCGGTGTCACTGCCGCTGCCGACCATCTTGGTCGCTCACAGCCAGCCATTAGCCTGCAGATAAAAAAGCTAGAAGAATCACTCAACGTTGAAATTTTTACTCGCTACAACAAGCACTTAAAGCTTTCAGAGTCTGGCAGCCTTATTTACGAAACCACTAAACAAATTCTGGCACTGAATGATCAACTAACGACTCAATTTAGCCAGCCCGAATTAGCCGGCCAAATACGACTAGGCATCCCTAGTGAGTTTGCCACAACGCTAGTACCAAAAATTTTAGGGCGATTTTCTCAAGCCTACCCTATGGTTGCCTTAGAAGTATTTAGTGATTTAAGTCGGAATCTTCTTTCTGAATCTCAGCGCAGTCAATATGACCTTATTTTGGCATTGCACGATAAGCCTTCGGCTCGACGCAAGGGATTAATTAAATCCGATAAACTTGTATGGGTAGGCAGTAAAGAGCATCGGCATGACCGTCAGGAGGCACTCCCGCTTATACTGGCTCAAGATGGCTGTCTTTATCGTAAACGTGCTCTGCTCGCTTTGGATAAAATTAAAAAGCCTTGGCGAATTATTCATACCAATCCTGATTTATCAGGCATTCAAGCGGCCATTCGTGAAGGCTTAGGCGTTACCGTTCTCGCCGAGAGTACGGTACCAGAAGGGTTAGCGATTATTGATCGCTATGGAAAAAGTGATTTATTGCCTTCACTTGGTAGCATTGATATTAGCTTACTGTATGAACGCCGCAGCGTATCAGAGGTAACCGAACGCTTGGCCGGTTATATACAATCAAGTTTACATTAGTAGAAAGAAAATGATTCTGATATAAATTGCACTGATATAAAAAAGGCGCCCCTAAAGGCGCCTTTTCAGTTTATCAATAAGCTAATCAAATGATTTAACTAAACTACCTAATGTTGCTTTAGCATCGCCAAATAACATACGTGTATTTTCTTTAAAGAATAATGGATTATCGATGCCAGCAAATCCTGTGGCCATTGAGCGCTTTAATACAAACACTGTGCGTGCTTGATCGGCATTAATCACCGGCATGCCATAAATAGGACTGGATTCAACTTCGCGTGCCGCAGGGTTAACAACATCATTAGCGCCAATAACAATAGCCACATCAAAGCTGTCCATGCGAGGATTAATTTGATCCATCTCTAACAATAAATCATAAGGCACATCAGCCTCGGCAAGCAATACATTCATATGACCGGGCATGCGCCCAGCAACAGGGTGAATCGCATAAACCACTTCTGCGCCATTTTTTTCAAGAATGCCTTGCAACTCTTTAACCGCATGCTGAGCTTGTGCAACTGCCATACCGTAACCAGGAATAATAACAACACTCGCCGCGGCCTCTAGTACATAGTAAGCATCTTCGGCCGACATAGGCTTAACTTCGCCCTGCTCTATTACAGGTCCAGCACTCACCTTGACGGTACCAAATCCTGAAAACAATACATTGGATAGCGAACGATTCATTGCCTTACACATTATGCTGGTAAGAATAATACCGCTAGCACCTACGAGTGAACCAGCAACAATAAGTAGGATGTTGCCAATTGCAAACCCTGCGGCTGCAGCTGCAAGACCAGAGAAACTGTTTAGCAAAGAAATAACGACCGGCATATCTGCACCACCAATCGGAAGTACAAACATAACACCTAACATCAGCGATAGACCGACGGCCAAGTAAAGCCAATTATCATTAGCGGAATCTTGAAAGAATAATGCCGCGCAAACCAGTACCGCTAATAAAATACCGCTATTAACTATACGCTGGCCCGAGTAGACAAATGCTCTTCCAGAAATTTTTTCACTGAGTTTGCCATAGGCTAATAACGAACCCGTAAAGGTGAGACCGCCTATTAATATGGATAAGAAAATAGTCACTAAGCTGAAATTATCAACGGCTATACCGCTGCTCATAGCTTTTACTAAGGCAACCGATAGTGCTGCCCAACCTACAAATAAACTGGCAAGGCCGCCAAAGCCATTAAATAACGCAACCATTTCAGGCATCGAAGTCATCGCTACTTTTCGCGAAACAACCGCTCCAACAAGTGCACCAACAGCAACACCCACAGCAATTAATTCAAAGCTAAGAATTTGCTGATTACCTAAAGTGACCACAACAGCAGTGAGCATACCTACTGCTGAAATAAGATTACCTTTACGCGCTGTAGCTGGTGATCCTAAAAATTTTAAACCGACAATAAATAAGACGGCCGCAATAACGTAAACTAAATTAATTAACGTATCATCTATATTCATTTACCGTTACCGCCTTCTTTCTTTTTAAACATGGCTAGCATACGGTCTGTCACCATGTACCCACCCACTACATTAATTGTTGCGAACGCTACGGCTAATACACCTAATATACTGGCAAATTCATTATTAACAGAACCTGCCGATACTAATGCACCGACCAATGTAATACCTGAAATTGCGTTCGAACCTGACATCAACGGCGTATGTAATGTTGATGGCACTTTATTAATTAATTCAACACCCAAAAAAATGGCGAGAACAAATACAAAGATGAGAATAATAATTTCCATGCTTACTTGTCTCCAGAGCGAATATTAGCAATGGTCTCATTAACGATTTCATTACCATGTGTAAT
>JABIQF010000231.1 GCA_018668095.1 Cellvibrionales bacterium | reverse complement strand
GGATAAATCTAACTCGGCTTTTTCCAAACCTGCTTCGGCAGCAAGCAAACCTGCCTTGGCGCTGGCCAATTGTGGCTTGCGCAAAAATAAATCATTCGCTTCACTATTCCCGAGGTCACGCCATTCCCGCTTGGCTTGTCTAGCACGCCCCTTCTCTGTTGCGAGCAATTGTTTTGCATTGGCTAGCTGTGCACTAGCCTGACTCACAGCAATACGATAATCACTCTCTTCTATTATGACCAGCGCTTCATTCGCGGCAAAAAAACCACCGGCAGAAAACTGCTCTGCAATCGCTTCAACACGACCCGTCACCTGAGAGACTAATTGAATTTGAGTTTTAGGCTTAACCAATCCCTGTGTTTCTATCCATACACGATGATTGCCAGGCTGAATATGCAACACATCGACAATGGGTACAGGTGGCAAACGGATAGGCTTGGCCGCCGGTGTCGGTTTACTGGTAGCAATTAACCAGGTAATTAATAGACCCACGGCAATAACAGCAGTCATCAGATAACGATTCTTTTTTGTTCCTAGCATAGAGCTCTTTTTCCTAATACGGCCACGATAAAAGCCGAATTCAATAAGATAACCAACAAGACAATATCAATTTATAAGTATGTCAAATTAGGCATGTCAAATTAGAGATGTGTCGACCATGTTTTTTATACGCTCTGAGCAGCTCAATTGTTCACTTTAATGGTGCGTATACCCTACAATTCAAACCGATCTTAGACTAGTTTATCCTAACATAGCCCAGCATATCGACGTATAATATGATTCACTTTTTACAGGCTGACCAATCAATAAGGCCATTTACAGTATTGGCTATACTAGCGTAAATATAATGACTATTGCTTAGGCGGCAATGACTGGCAGCAACAACGAACACTCAAACAGTATAACTGGATATTTTATGACTACAGGCACTTGGGATCCTAGCAGTAATTCAAGCAAATTGGATATCAGCATTGACCCTGCTTTGATACAGCGATTCTTGAACTTGGCTGAAAACGATCGACTATCTGACTTGGCAAGTCAGATAGATAAGCAAGATCGCTCACAATTTGCCATTATGCAGGCTGATTTAGCGCAATGGAAAATTGTGCTCAATGATTACAGCGAAGTACAATTAATTGCACTTGTCCGTTTTTTTACACTGGTTGAAATGGCACTACCCGAGTGGACTGCAGGTGCAAAATCCCCCGTCATTAGCATCAATAAAATACTAAAAAGTCGTGGTCATAAATTAGAGAAAGAAATGCTGCTTTGGATTAAGAAAAATAGTGACAACCGCTTTATCCCTAACGGATCACCGCTGCTGTAATTGAAAGGGTTTTGATCTAATATTTTTTTACAGCACCGCTTTAATTCCAGCGACTATTTAATGCCAGTAATTGTTTAATGCCCGCAACTAAACTAAAAACATTACTGCTTGCGAGCGTTGAATTTCTCTAGCTGCTCTGGCGTCGCCTTTGACTGATACTTATCTTTCCACTCTGAATAAGGCATGCCATACACTCGCTCACGCCCCTGCTCATAATCAACTGACTCACCGCGCTCATCAGCCGCCGCCACATACCACTTGGCTAAACAGTTGCGGCAAAAATTAGCTAAATTCATTAAATCGATATTTTGAACATCTTTGCGTGAATCAAGATGCTCAAGTAAACGCCGAAACACCGCAGCTTCTATCTCTGTCTGCTGCGATGGAGTGTCTTTAGCCTTTTCATTCATATCTTAAAACTCAATGTATCGCTAATGGCTAAGCTATCAATTTAAACCATCAATCTGGGCATCAACTTAAAGCGACTGATAGTAATCCATTAAAATTTTAGCCACTTCAGGACGAGAAAATTCAGGCGGTGGCGCAATACCATTACCTAACATTTCACGTACTTTAGTACCGGACAATAAAACAAAATCTTCTTTTGAATGATCAGGTGCATCTTTCATCATGACCACTTTATCCAGCTTTTTAGAATATGCCGTATGATCAGCGTTATAGATCTCGATCTCTAAGGCATCCGCAGGCACTTTTTCATCAAAGATGGTCTGCGCATCAAAGGCACCGTAGTAATCACCGACACCGGCATGATCACGACCAACAATTAAATGGGTGCAACCACAATTCTGACGGAAAACGGCATGTAATACCGCTTCTCTAGGACCCGCATAAAGCATATCAAAACCATAACCCGTCACCATGACCGAGTTAGGCGCAAAATAAAGTTCAACCATTTTACGGATTGAGGCATCACGTACATCAGCAGGAATATCACCGGGCTTCAATTTGCCTAATAACATATGCACTAGGCAGCCATCAGCGCCTAGGTCTTCCAATGCCATACGGCATAATTCTTCATGGGCACGATGCATAGGGTTACGCGTTTGGAAAGCAACCGCTTTCTCCCAGCCTAATGATTCCATTTCGGCACGAATTTCAACAGCGGTGCGATAAGTGTCAGGGAAATCAGCTTGGAAGTAAGAATAATTTAATACCTGAATAGCACCCGATAGCATGATATTACCTTGCGATCGAAATGCGGCTACACCCGGATGATTCCCATCAAGCGTGCCAAAAATCTGCTCAACCATGCTGTCCATTTGCGCATCAGATACCGACTCAATCGCATCTATCTGCATAACGGCTAACACAGGGTTACCCTCAACATTTGGATCCTTAAGCGCAATACGCTGACCTACTTCAATATCTGAAGCATTTTCCACCAAATTAACAATAGGCACAGGCCAGAACAAACCGTCAACAGTATGCAGCTTTTGCGCAACACTCAATGAATCCATTAAGTTCATATAACCGGTTAAAGGCGTGAAATAACCGGCAGCTAACATAACTGCATTGGCAGCAGCAGCTGAGCTAATAGTAATCGCTGTTAAATTTTGTGCTTCTACTGCAAGCGCTGCACGCTCGCTATCGTCTGCAACATACAATGGCATTAATTGTTCTGAGCCGTGTGGCTTAATCATTCACTACTCCATAAATTTTATAATGAGCACCATCATCTTAATCATTATTTCATTAACTGATGAAAGCGCTTAAAGGATGTGTACTTCTATTAAATAATGCCGCGGTCACTCAATAACGACAATAAAATTTCAACTTCTTGATCTAATGACATCTCATGACTGTTTAAAATCACTTCAGCATTCGTAGGTGCCTCATAGGGATCATCAATACCGGTAAAGTTTTTGATTTCTCCAGCGCGCGCTTTCTTATATAAGCCTTTAGGATCACGACTTTCCGCAACATCCAATGGCACATCAACAAAGACTTCAATAAAGTCCATACCGGCTTCATCATGCAGCGCACGAACGATATCGCGATCGGCACAGTAAGGGCTGACAAAGCTAGACAAGGTAATAACGCCAGTATCAACGAACAGCTTGGCTATTTCACCAATACGACGAATATTCTCGGTGCGGTCTTCAGCAGAAAAACCTAAGTTTTTATTAATGCCTAAACGCACATTATCGCCATCTAAATGATAACTTAGACGACCCGCTTTATGCAGTGCATTTTCTAACGCTACAGCAACCGTACTCTTGCCACTACCAGACAAACCAGTAAACCAAATGGTGGCGCCTTTTTGACCCAATAATTGATTGCGGTCTGCACTGTTGATATCACCTTCATGTCGGTGGACGTTAGTCGCCTTTTGCTCTGCCATAACTTTTTCTCTATGCTAGGTTTAATGCACGACAACAAAAATGCGCATTAAATTATTAATATAAATGTGTCTAGTCATTTAAATGACTATTGAATACAGCGAATGTTAGTAAGCTATTTTCGGGGGATACTGCTGAGAGACGCGGCATTCTATTGGATTTAACAAAAATTACAAATGCAAACCGCTTGTACTGAATACAAAAAAAGACGAAACAATCTGAACAATCTGTTTAATAACAATTACTTAAAGATAATAGTGGACGTTTATTGCTAGGTAATATCTACGAAAATTATTCGCGCAAACAACCAGCGAATCGTAGAATAGCCGGCTAAAGAACTGAAACGTCAAAATTGACCGAAGCTATCGATTAGAATAACCACCCATACGTATTAACAAGGAATCACTTTATGGCCAAAATTATTATCCTGATTGCAGGACTTGGCGCAGCTCTCTACTTATGGGCTTGGATCAAGGTACGCTATCAGCAACAAGGCCGCCCTTTTGCTATTAAAGCCACCTTAGTGGCCTGCGCCCTGCTTTTAGTAGGCTTAGCCGCAATAGGAAGAATTCATTGGTTAGGTGCAGTGCTCGCTAGCGCCTTAGCTGGCATGCGCTTTCTACTACCCATTATTTTTAAAAGCTTACCGCTACTTGCACCGTTCTTAAAAAGAGCCCATGCAGAGCAAAGCCATAGTGATGCCAACAGTAACACCGTCAATAGCAGTGATATGTCTAAAGATGAAGCGTTTGCCATACTGGGTCTTGATAACAGCGCTTCAGAAGAAGAAATTGTCATGGCGCATCGTCGGCTTATTCAAAAGCTCCACCCCGACACAGGTGGCAATGAATATTTAGCGACTCAGCTAAATTTAGCCAAAGAGGTGTTACTTAAAGAGTAACGCTTTAGCAATCTAAAACGGTTTTTAGCCATGGAATGGTTAATCGGCGGCCAGAGCTTAAAGCTTGCTGATCTAATCGAGCCAATAGCTCAGATAAATCGGCCATATTACGCGAGCAACGATTCATCAAAAAGCTCGCCACTTCATCGCTCATCACTAAGCCAAGGCGCCCCGCTTTAAACTGCAACGCCTGTGTTTTTTGCTCATCAGATAACACACTTAGCTGAAAACCCGTTGCCCACTTAAGTCGTGATTTAAGATCAGCTAAATCAAAATCCAATTCTGCCGCAAGAGAATGGCTGCCTAGCACTAAGCGCGCATCACTTCGGTTTTTCAATTTTTCAATCAAGTAAAACAGCTGCTCTTGCCAGAAAGGCTGTCCTAGCAAACATTCAATATCGTCAATACACAGTAAATCAAAATTTTCTAAGCCATCAAAATAGCCGACCATTGCCTCTATTGCTTGAGTCGTATTCGATGAAGCATCGGCATCGCTAGCCATTAACAATTCATTTAAACTAAGATACATAGCCGATAATTTATGCTCTGTAGCCAGCGCCACACAAGCTTGTAGCAAATGACTAACGCCACTGCCTTGGCCGCCGGTAATATAGATCCACCCTGCGGCCGAGGCGTCTTCGGGTACCGCTAATGCTTGCAGGGCATTAATCAGCTCACCATCGGCTGCTGACCAAAAACTAGAAAACGTTGCATTTCCATCAAGCTTTAAGGCAAGTGGGAATTGCTGATTAATTTCACTGCTCAAAGAAACATTCCATAAATATAAATAACACGCTTTATTATAAGGCTCACGACAAAACTTAAGTATCAGCCGTTATCTTATCTTGATAAAACAAACTGTTTTTATAGCTATGTTGCATATGACGTAATAAAACCATCACAACGGCCGCCACGGGTAATGCCAGTAGGATACCTATAAAACCAAATAACTGCCCTCCAGCCAGCACAGCAAAAATAACCGCCACTGGGTGCAAGCCAATCTTATCACCGACAAGCACAGGTGTTAGAAATAAACTTTCTAATAACTGTCCCACGCCAAACACAGCAAATACTGGTAGTAAATAAATCCAATCATGAAACTGAAAAAGCGCAGCCGTGCCCGCCGCTAAAATACCGACAATCACGCCCAAATAAGGCACGACACTCGCAGCACCTGCAAGTAGCCCGAGCAACAAGGCCAAATCAATACCGGCAATTGATAAGCCTATGGCATAAATCATACCGAGCAAAACCATTATCAATAACTGCCCCCGTAAAAATGCACTCAATACAGCATCACATTCTTGCGCCAACGCCACCACCACATTCAATTGCGAGCGCGGCAATATATCGCGAATATGGCCAATAAAAACATCCCAATCACGCAACATATAAAAAGCCACCACAGGAATTAATGCCATAGTGCCCAGCCAAGCCATAATCGCAAAACTAGAGCGAGTCAGCTGAGCAATAACGATACCGACAACATCACCGGCTTTTTGCCAGTTATCATTAAACGCTAGTTTGATTTTTTCAAACAATTGCGTTGACTCTTCTATGCCAAAAGTGACTTGTAACCACGGTAATAAATGCAAATTCAACCAATCAATTAACTTAGGTACCGTTTGAATCAATAAGTCTAATTGCGCTGTAATCATAGGCACTAAAAGCAATAAGCCCAGCAACAAACCCAACGTTAATAGAACAAAAATAATAATAACCGCCCATGTTCGCGAACAGCCTTTCCGCTCTAACTTATCCGCTATTGGGTCACCTAAATAAGCAATAAAACCAGCAATAATAAACGGCGTTAACACCGGGCTCAGAACAAAAATCAACACCATTGAAACAATGAATAGGGCTAACCAGAATAGTTTCTTGGCCGAAACTTCACTCATGTCTATTACTCACTTATTTCAATTTATTAAACGATTTATTAAACAATTTATGGCACCGTTTATGGCACCGCATAAAGTCGGCTATCAGCGATATAAAGTCGGCTATCGGCGATCAAGCCATTGATAGTGAAGCTGATTACTTAAAAATTTATCACGACTATTTATACCTGCAGGCACTAAGCGCTTATTAAGCTCAATTAAGGCCCTTAGCTGAGCAACATCATTACTGCCATCCAAGCTAAAATAACAATGCTCTCCATCAACATGGCTTAATTGAATCGTTTTTAATGCCGGCACCTGACGCAGATATTCACTCAACGCGAGATAATCAGCAGGATTTCTAATGCCGCTGAATTTAATGGTTAGGCTTTTACTCATCTGCTCCTGATTACCGGCTACCGCGTAATCAGCGGCTAATCGATCGGCAACCATATCACTGCCTTGTATAAAATAATCCGCTAATGCATTACCGCGATAATGCTCAACTTGACGCTCACCTTTATAGAGTAGCATCCACTGTCCAAACCAACTTTTATCATATGCTTGACTGAATTTACCCACTAACACCGCACCATTGTCATAGCGGTTAGAGGCTAAATTAATAGTAGCTACAGACAAATCCCAAATATCAGAAGCGCTAATTAGACTTGCCTCTTCTAAGTCTAATAACGGCTGAATTAAAGGAACACCTCGCGCTTCAGCGCCTCGATCTAATGCACGAAAAACATCTGGAGCAATGTCCGCATTAATCATTCGACGTTGATCACCACTTTGCTCAACCAACCAGACTAAAACGCCAGGCCGGTTAGCCTGCCAGAAAGGCGCAACGGCTTGTCGTAGTAATTCTTTAATGGCGTCCGCCTGAAAAACAATATTTAAACGAAGGACTTCTTGCGCTTTTGGAATGTCGGCTTGAGTTGTAACCGCGTTATTATTTAACGCAGAATCAGAATTTAAAGGCGTATTACTCGCTAAAAGAATGCTGGATGGGTTTTCTAGCAGAAAGGCTGGCTCATCATCAACAGCGCTCGAGAGCGTATTGGCAGTATCTACAACCGGCTTGATGAGAACCGTTTGATAAGAAAAGCTAGCAATATAACGTTGGGCATTTTCAACGCTAGTAGCCAATAATGGATAAGCACTCAGCGCTGATTTATCACCAGTTACTCTTATCAATAGCGTTTTAAGCGCGGCTCGACTGGCAACAACACGCTCCTGCTGTGATTCACTCTCGACATCAATCGTGACCGTGAATAAATCTATTGCCTCACTGGCCAAAACAAGCTGACAGCAAAGTAAATAAGCTAAAACGCCTCGCAAGCTAGCAATAGATAGGCTGTGAAGCTTTTGTAAACAAAGAAGCATAAAACGCTATTCACTCTAAACAATTGAAAAATACAGGCTCTAATACTTTAAGACCATCATAACCAAAGGCACTCATTTGACACCCATAAAGCACTATTAATCGAGGGACTGGTAACGGCTGGTTAAAATTTCAGCGATAACCGGTCGTTAATTTGATCGACAGTATAAAGCACTCTAAAAGCCAGCGCCCGCCTCGGAGCAAAGCAATCGTACACAATTTAATAATACGGTAAAAAACACAAGCTAGAATGCCTTAACTTATGCTGCAACTCGCGCAGTCAATCTGTACAATAGCGGCTCTTTTCTGAGGGTCGAGAGCAGTCGAGCACAGAAAAGCATAACAAACTTAATAACATATTGACTGATAACCGAGCGTTGTACCTAACCTATGACCAAACCAACCACAGATTCAGCTCCAACCGGACTTTCTTATAAAGATGCAGGCGTCGATATTGATGCCGGTAATGCTCTGGTTGAGCGCATTAAAGGCGTCGCGAAAAAAACCCAACGACCAGAAGTTATGGGCGGATTAGGCGGCTTCGGCGCACTGTGCAAACTGCCAACGGGTTATAAAAACCCAGTCTTGGTGGCAGGTACCGACGGTGTTGGCACCAAACTTAAATTGGCTTTGGATACTGGCTATCATCATGGCGTAGGGATTGATCTCGTTGCCATGTGCGTGAACGACTTAGTCGTTGCTGGCGCAGAACCCCTATTCTTTCTCGATTACTATGCCACAGGCGAACTGGATATTGATGTTGCTGCAACTGTAGTAACCAGTATCGGCGAAGGCTGCTTGCAGTCAGGCGCAGCATTAATTGGCGGCGAAACTGCCGAAATGCCCGGCATGTATGCTCAAGGTGATTATGATTTAGCGGGCTTTTGTGTGGGTGTTGTCGAAGAAGATGAAGTTATCGACGGCAAGAAAACGGCGGCTGGCGATGCGATTATCGCTATGGCCTCTTCAGGACCGCACTCTAATGGCTATTCATTGATTCGTAAGATCATCGAGCATGCCAATGCCGATTTACAGCAGAGCTTCGGCGATTCAACATTAGCAGAAACATTGCTTACGCCAACGCGTATTTATGTTAAATCACTGCTTAAACTCATTAAGACCGTTGATGTTCATGCGATTGCCCATATTACTGGCGGTGGCTTATTAGAGAACATTCCTCGCGTACTGCCTGACAACACTGAAGCAAACATCGATGTATCGAGCTGGGATATGCCAGAGATATTTAATTGGCTTCAAGAAAAAGGCAATGTAGAACAAGAAGAGATGTACCGCACGTTCAATTGCGGCATCGGTATGATTGTCGTGGTTCCCAGCAATCAACTTGAGCAAGCGCTATCTACCCTTCAAGCTAGCGGTGAAAATGCTTGGCATGTAGGCAACATCGACGCTAGCACTGAAACTGAACCTTGCGTTATTTTACGATAGCTTTTATTTATCGATAACTATTATTTCTCGACAACTATTATTTATCGACAACTATTATGTCTCGACAACTAAAGAAGAAGAAAAAGCCTCACACTAATTATGTTAGATAAACAGGCCTCAAAGAAAAGCCGCATCGTCGTTTTAATTTCGGGGAGCGGCAGTAACTTACAAGCCATTATTGATGGCTGTCAACATCGGCAGATAAACGCCGAAGTGGCTATGGTCATTAGTAACCGTCCGGGTGTTTTTGGCTTACAACGCGCAGAACAAGCTGGCATTGCTAACGTATGCATAGACCATAAACTATTCGCCAGCCGCGAAGACTTTGATAAAGCGTTGAATGACAAGCTAAAAGAACTTAATGCAGATTTAATTGTTCTTGCTGGCTTTATGCGCATTTTGACTCCCACATTTGTCACAAATTTTATCGGCAAATTAGTGAACATTCACCCATCCCTGCTGCCTAAATATCCAGGCTTAAACACGCATCAACGCGCTATTGATGACGGTGAAAGCAAAGCCGGTGTAACGGTGCATTTTGTCACCCCCGAGCTCGATGGTGGACCGGCTATCATTCAGGCGCCTGTTAGTATAGAAACGAATGATGACGCCAGCTCACTGGCAGCCAAAGTACTCATTGAAGAACACCGGATATACCCCTTAGCTATCAGCTGGTTTATTGATGGCAGGCTGTCATTAACCCACGGAAAGGCTACGCTTGATAATGAAATACTCCCCAGTCATGGCGCTAAAAACAGCTCAAATGCCCAATAGCCCTATTTCGCTAGTAGCACCTAAGCTACCGCTTATATTACGCAGTTTCATTATTGCATTACTGCTAGGTGTTCAACTTGGTTGCACCGCAACAACGCTTCCACCGTATGAAGCCACCTACACTACAAAACTACGCGGCATCAAAGTTAACGGCACACGTAAATTTGAAAGTACAACTAAAGATCGCTACAAAGTTAGCTGGAAAGCAAAAGCGTTATGGATGCGACTCAACGAATGGTCTGAATTCGAATTAATTGACGGCAAGCAAATTCGACCTATTAGTTATCACTATACGCGCAAAGGTCTCGGCACTGATAAACCCATTCATATTGTTTTTGACTGGGAAAACATGCACGTCAATGCCAGCAAAGGGGATAAAAAAGCAAGAGTTGGCATTGCCCATCGTTTAGGAGGCGTCACAGAGCTCATCCATTCGGGCAGAGCAAGCATGAAAGGAAGTGTCAAAACCCAGGCCCCAAAAATGACAGTCGATATCTTTGTGGAGCTTAAAGTTTCTGTGGCACTCGGTGGCCATGGCAAAGAGCCTGGTGGGTCTAGAGAAAACAAAAACATCAAAATC
>JABIQF010000230.1 GCA_018668095.1 Cellvibrionales bacterium | reverse complement strand
TGCCTTTTATATAATCATCGCCCACTTCGGTTATTTCAATACCTAAAAGTTCTACCAGCGTATTTTTATTCATCTGCTTGAGCATGCTGAGGTCGGGTCGGTTATGCCAAATGCTAGTCATGGTAGAAGCGCTCTTTTTGATTTTTTTAAAAGGTTATAGAAAATAATATCATAAGCTTAACTTTGTGAGACGGGTATGCCGCATAACAAAGTCAGTTGCTAAGATGATTTTAATAAGGAAAACCCTGAACATTTAATTCTGTCGTATAAATACCAGCAGCCAAGCAAGGGGCATCTCCGCATTGACGAAGTTTGTCACCGTCCATAGGCGCTGTTAAACCTGTCACAAATAATGTTTTTCCATTATCACCACCAAAAGCTACGTTAGTGACAATATGTATGCCGGGCACATTTAACATACCGACTTCTTTATAATTTTTATCTAACACTACAACCACTTGGCTATCAATTCTTTCGGGTAATGCGCGAGTGGTAGTGATATAAATATTGCCGCTGCAATCTTTACCAAGCCCGTCTATGGGGGTGGTTAATAATTGCTGTGGGTTCGACACTTTACCGGCGTTTAAATCGAATACCCATAAGCCTTGTAAGCCGCCAATGATAATTTGTTGCTGATTAAGCGATAAGATAATGCCATTGGGTTTGTCACGAAGCGCAGGAACTAAATCTGTTACTGCGGTGGCATTAACGTTGCCGTTAGCCGAAACACTATAGATACGCTGGCCTTTTTCAGTTGATCCTGCTGGACCACCGCCTTGTATGTCATTGGCGGAAATGTTGGATGGTGTGTTCCAGTTAGGGTCGGTGAAGTAAATGGTGTTGTCGTAGCTAACGGTTAAATCATTGGGAGAATTAAAACGTTTGTTTTGGTAACCAGCTGCAATGGTTGTGACTTGTTTGGTTTTCCAATCAATATAGGACAATGAGCCGTCTAGCTGACGTGCGGCAACTAAGTTGCCTTGGTTATCTAAGGCTAAGCCATTGGTGCCTGCTCCAGAACTCTTTATTCCAGAGCCCTTTTTTCCAGAATCATGCATCCACACTTGCGGTTTTTCATTGGTGTCCCAGCGCCATATGGTGGTTTGGTTGCTTAATTCAAAGCCGTTTTCATCGGCTGGGTGCGAACCCATATTAGAATAATACAAAGCGCCGTCATACCAGACTGGGCCTTCTATATTGTTGTACCCTTGATACATTAGCGGAATATGAGGCTCGCGTTTAAGTGTAATGCCGCTTAAGTTTAAGGCCACATTTTCTGAGCCAGCAGGGCAGTAAGCTGCGTTGATATTGGCGATAGATTCTGGATTATCTGTATCGTTGGTCTCTGTTGTATTCGAACATGACGCAACGAAAAAACTGATAAAAAGCGCGGTAGCGAAAAAGCGTTTGTTAAGCGTGTATAAATGAGAAGCCATTAAATATGCCTTGGTTGTTATGATTGTTTTTAATTCCGAGCCTAATAATTAAAAATATGCTTGAGCGGCGTATTTTTTAACCTTTTTTGTAATCCATAAAGCGGCGCAGTCTAAGAAAGTCAATGCTGCCAGAATATGGCTTGAGCTTCCATGCCTTTGTAGCTGCTAGCATCTGAAGCTGACATGGCATTTTTAGGCTGTACTAGGCCATGCTTAGCATCGACAGACTGCTTTATTAACCCGCATGAATCATTGAGTAGGCATTGTTCTTTGGAAAATCGGCGTAATGGGTTCACGGTCCTAAAAAGTGTGAATTCACTTAGGTTTATTTTCTTGTGTCAATTTTACCCTCTTCATAGCGGTAAACCGCGCTGTTGTCACAGAATGGTGGTATGGTGCGAATCAATGATTAAATTTGTTAGGCACTAAAATAGGCCAAGCAAGCCGATAAAAAACAACCATTTCGAGGTATTTGTGGCGAAGCGCCCAAGCAAAACTCCCACCAATGAGATAACCGACCCACATGCCGATCGGGAATCACTCAATTACAGCAATCCTATTGCCAGCCGTGAGCATATTTTAAGCCTTATCGTTGATGAAGGCCCAGCGAGCCGTAAGCAATTGCTTAAAAAGCTTGGCATCAAGGGGCAGGATGGTCGCGAAGCGCTAAGGCGTCGATTAAGGGCCATGGAGCGTGATAATCAGCTGTTATTTCGCAAGCAGGATGAATGCTTTTATATTCCTGATCCTAAATCAATGCTGAGCGGCAAGGTTGAGGCGCATCGTGATGGTTT
Organism: Cellvibrionales bacterium; assembly: GCA_018668095.1. Taxonomy (GTDB): domain Bacteria; phylum Pseudomonadota; class Gammaproteobacteria; order Pseudomonadales; family UBA7434; genus UBA7434. The sequence goes on along the minus strand of JABIQF010000230.1, from coordinate 2,733 downwards.
TGGATTCTTATTACTCGACGGCCAAGAAGATATTTACCTGAGTGAGCGCGAGATGCGTCAGGTATTTCACGGCGATGAAGTGTTAGTGAGCCCTGCGGGTCGCAGTCGTCGTGGCGGCGTTGAAGGCAAAATAGAAAAAGTGGTTAAGCGCGCGCATGAATGTATTGTTGGCCGCTTAAAATTTGAATCGAATTTGTATTTTGTGATTCCCGATAATCCCCGTATTGGCCAAGATATTTTATTGCCCGATGGCATTGCCGGTTATGAGGTGGAGTCTGGTGATTATGTTAGCGTTAAGATTACTCAGTATCCGAGTTTGCGTGTGTCTGCCGCAGGTATTATTGATGAGGTGTTAGGTGAAGCCTTAGCGCCTGGGTTAGAAATTGATTTAGCCATTCGCTCGCATGATATTCCTTTTAAATGGTCTGATGATGCCTTGGCGCAAGCGTCAACATTGGGTGCTGAGCCCGAAGAAGCGGATAAAACACTGCGTGTAGATTTACGCGATTTACCGCTAGTGACGATTGATGGTGAAGACGCTAGAGATTTTGATGATGCCGTGTATTGTAAGCGTCAGCGCGGGGGCGGATTTACTTTGTGGGTGGCCATTGCCGATGTATCACATTATGTGCCGGTGGGTTCAGCGTTAGATCAACAAGCTTATGAGCGCAGTACGTCGGTGTATTTTTCTGGCCGTGTAGTGCCAATGCTGCCTGAAGCTATTTCGAATGGCTTATGTTCACTTAAGCCTGCAGTTGATCGCTTATGCATGGTGTGTGAAGTTGATATTAGTGCTGCGGGTAAAGTAACGCGGCATCAATTTTATGAAGCGGTTATGCATTCACATGCGCGATTAACCTATAACGAAGTGGCTGAGGCGCTAGGTTTAGTAGCTAAGGCACCACGTGCAGGTTTAATGGATCGCCTAGAAAAAATTATGCCCGATTTAGAAAACCTACGTGGGCTATATGAATGTTTACGCGCCCAGCGTTCTAAGCGCGGTGCCATTGATTTTGAAACCACTGAAACACAAATTATTTTTAATGCCGATAAAAAAATAGAAAGCATTGAGCCTGTAGTGCGTAACGATGCGCATAAGATTATTGAAGAGTGTATGTTATGTGCCAATGTTGCGGCTGCTAACTTTTTAGACTCTCATGATTTACCCGTATTGTTTCGTGTTCATGAAGGCCCTAAAGAACAGAAGCTTGAAAACCTGCGCTTATATTTGGGCGAGTTAGGTTTAGGTTTGGGGGGCGGTTTAAAACCGCAGCCGAATGACTATCAAGTATTAATGAGTCAGATCTCTGAACGTCCCGATGCGCATCTTGTGCAAATTATGATGTTGCGCTCGTTAAGTCAGGCGATGTATCAGCCCGATAACGAAGGCCATTTTGGTTTGGCTTATCCTGCGTACTTGCATTTTACCTCGCCCATACGCCGCTATCCTGATTTGTTAGTGCATCGTGCTATTCGAAGTATTGTGCGCAGCCGAAAAATTTGTGATCAAGTTAAGCGTGTGCCTGGCGCTAAAGTCATTTCTAAAAAAATTATTTATCCTTATAGTCAGGCAGATATTGTTGCTGCCGGTATGCATACCTCTATGGCTGAGCGTCGTGCCGATGATGCTACGCGTGATGTGACCGCATGGCTTAAATGTGAGTATTTGCAAGACCGTATTGGTGAAACCTTCGATGGTGTTGTGGCTGGGGTAACACGCTTTGGTATTTTTGTTGAGCTAGAGAATCTCTTTGTTGAAGGCTTGGTGCATATTAATAGTTTGGGTCAAGATTTCTTTCGCTTTGATCAGGCGCAACAGCGTTTAGTGGGCGAGCGCACAGGTGCTATTTACTGCTTGGGTGATAAAGTAAAAGTAGTGGTTGCGCGAGTTGATCTCGATGAGCGTAAAGTTGACTTAGAAATGCATGGCATGGCTAAAGCTGGTGGTTCTAAAGCTGGCGGTGCAAAAACTGGAACTTCTAAAAAAGCGGCTGCAGCAAGAAAAGCATCAAGCGTAAAAAGCCGTAAGCCAAGAGTGACTGATGGTGATAGGGCGGCCAAAAAAGCCAGTGATAAAAAAGCGAGTGATAAGAAGCCACGCAAGAAAAAATCGGTAGACAAAGCTAAAGCGGGTAAAAAATCCAGTGCAAAAAAAGCGACAACTAAAAAGGCTGGCGCAAAAAAGAAAAATAGCAAAAAAGCTAAACCTAATAAATCATCATCTAGCTAAAGTGTTGTGAGCGCTTTTATGAGGCGCCGCATCACTTGCTTGTCAGCGCGTATTCTTACGCGCCTTGCAAAACCTCTCCTTTAGATTTTTGACTTAATGTTTGACGTCCCTTGTTTGTTGAGGGTGTTTTACGCTAATAAGCTCTTGTAGTGTTAATTATTATGAGCCATCAAATAACGAAGTTTTCTAGCTGCGATTTTTCTGTGTGGGAGGCGGACTTTTTCGAGGCATAAAAAAACGCCGGCAAAAGCCGGCGTTAAAATGAGGTTACTTATTAAGCTGTGCCGGCTAAGCCGACTGCGGAACAGATGATGATCGTTACGCGATGGATCTATATAAACACAACAAGATGCGATAAAACATGGGACTTGATGTCCCCTTGGGCTAAATAGCTGCTTTTTTGAGTTTTAAATGTCCGAATTAAGCTTGTGTGTTAGAGGTCTAACTATTTACCATAGCGATTATTAAGTCATTTAAAAACAATGGCTTATGTGTTTTTTAGG
>JABIQF010000229.1 GCA_018668095.1 Cellvibrionales bacterium | reverse complement strand
TCCAAAAGCGAATAGGTTATCTCGAGATCAAAATTCGCCAGTTTGCGGCATTTTTGGTTACTTTTTTTGCTGTAGCACAGCGTAGTTTGCGCTGCGCCTGAAGGGCGCCCCGTAGGGTGAGCGTAGCGAATAAAAAAGTGACTGGCATGTCGGGCCACCCCCGACGGGCTTAATGAAAAAATTAAACAAACCAAATGAAAAAAACATGGGATTACCACAAAGGTTAACCCCGACGCCCTTAACCTTAAATCCCCCCCCCTCATAACCTCACCATCTATCCCTAACTCTTATGAAAGTTTAAACATCAAAAACAAATGTAAAATAAAAAAATAGCCAACAATATTTCCGCACTATGCCTCCCATGACTGTCCCATTACAATCACATACAACCACCGCGGGCTTAACAATGAAAGAAATTGTCAGAATTAATCATATAGGCCTAAGAGTGACTGACTTAGAGATTGCGCGTGAATTTTATGAAAAATTGGGATTTGAATTTATAGCCGGCCCAATAGGCCCCGAACCCGTCGCCATCATGGAGCATCCGTCAGGCATCAATATCAACTTTATTCTAAATGCCTCAAAAAATCAGATAGTCAATATGCTCATGGATATCCCCGAAAAATATACCGGCTATACCCATGTGGCTCTTGAAGTCACCGATATGCAATCCACGCAGGCCTATCTTGAATCTATAGATTATGAAATTACCGAAGGCCCTATTGTCACCTCAGAAGGCGCTTCATTTATCTTTATCCGTGACCCCGATCAGAATGTCATTGAATTTCATTTACCCGCTCAATAAATCACTCTTAACCAATCGTTAAATACGGTAATACATTCCTCGGCTTAATAAACCTGCGCTTTGCCTAAGATTTGATTAGAATACACGCCTGAAATCAGATCGAATAAGGATAACTCTTGTCGCATTTTAATAAGCCGGATGCCGGTATTCGCAAGCGCACTAGCACTTTTAGCCGTGGCCGCTCTAATAAGCCTAAGCCGGGCTTGCAGAAACATAACTACAGTATCGAGCATATTGATGGCTTGGGGCAGGGGGTGTGTAAGCAAGAGGGCGCCATCACTTTTATTGCTAAAACATTGCCCGGCGAGTCAGGTGTGGCACGTATTTATAAGCGCAGCAAAGGTGTGCAGTTTGCTAAAGTAGAATCGGTCGATGAGACGTCTCCGCAGCGTATTGCTGCCGAGTGTGAACATTTTCAGCAGTGTCCGGGCTGCCATTATCTTCATACCGATTATCAAACAGAGCTTGGTTATAAAAAAGATGCGCTGACAAAAATTATGCAGCCACTTCTGCGTTCTGGTCATGTCAGTGAGGAAGCTATTCATATCGTTGCTGCACCCGAACGATTATCATATCGAAATAGAATGCAATTACATTACCGCCATAAATATATTGGCTTGGTCGATGCCGCAACAGATCAAGTGATTCAGATTCCAAATTGCAAAATGATTCGTCCAGAATTGAAAAATAAATTTGATGCGCTCTATGATAATAAAACTTGGACGGAATCGCATGAAGGTAAGGGTCATTGCGAACTGTATCTTGATGAATCTGGCGTAGTGAAAGAAACTTGGAATAGTGATTACGCAGAGGGTGGATTTACGCAAGTCAATGATGATATGAATGCTGTATTGAAAGACTTGGTGAGTGATCAAATTACGAAGGCTAAAAAAGTCCCTAATCGATTGTTAGATTTATTTTCAGGTAATGGTAATCTCTCAGAACAAGTATTAGAGCAGTTATTAGAGCAAAGTGAATGCTCTCTGCCGCGAGTGATGGTGGACGTGGTTCCCTATGAGCATGAAGATTATTTAAAAATCGATTTATTTGATGAGGGAGCGCTCAAACGATTTAAAAAGCTATCTTCATTTACGCAATTCGATAGTGTTCTAATCGATCCGCCACGAAAAGGTTTTCCCGAACTCAATAACTGGATTAAATCATGCAAGCCTAAGCAATTAGTTTATGTTAGCTGTAATGCGGCCACTATGGCGAGAGACCTTCAGAAGTTGGAGGGGAAATTCACTATCGATAAAATAATATTGGTTGATTTGTTTCCATCAACTTATCATTTTGAAACGGTCGCTTGTTTGTCTTTTAAATAAGCGTGTCGTGTAACGGGAGCTGAACAGTGGTATGTTAGAGGTCAAAGATAATCTTCAATGTCCTTTTTGCCGAACTGATAATCAATGTGGTGTTAATGCTATTGCAACATGTTGGTGTCGAGAAAAAACCATTCCTCAAGGGCTTCTTGATTTACTGCCATTGGCATCAAAGCGAAAGCATTGTATCTGCGCCTCTTGTATTGACGCATATAATAAAAGCCTCTCTTTATTTGAAGCAAGACGATTGAGCCGTTAGCCGCCAGTGGTATTCATAAAGCGAACAATCTGTGGTTTTTCTTCTAGATCAAAATAGTGGCGTTCGGGTTTAATTTTCATGCTGTCCTTAATGGTTTGCGTTAATGCCGCTTGAGACTTTTCGCTATCTCGCAATACACTTCTTAAATCAACCGAGTGCTCATTGCCTAAACATAAAAGCAGTCTCCCCTCTATTGTGACGCGTATACGATTGCACTCAGCACAAAAGTTGTGACTATGGGGTGATATAAATCCAACATGGGTATTACTATTGGCAAGTGAATAATAGGTTGCAGGCCCATTGGTTTTTTTGTGGCTGGGAGTTAATGTAATCTCTTTGTTAATTATTGATCGCAACTCATCGCTTGAACAAAAAGACAATAGGCGATTATGCTCAACGATATCACCTAGTGGCATTTCTTCTATAAAGGCAATATCAATATTTTTTTGTCTGGCAAAGTTAACCAGTGACAAAACCTCATCATCATTTCGATTTTTTAAAATAACGCTGTTTAATTTAATGCTTTCAAAGCCGGCATCAATAGCAGCGTCAATACCATCGAGCACTTGCTGTAATTGGCCAGTACGGGTAATGGATTTGAATTTATCAGCCTGTAATGAGTCAATGCTAATATTGATACGCTTGATGCCGCAGCGACGTAATTGCGTAGCATATTTTCTGAGTTGAGAGCCGTTGGTCGTTAAGGTTAACTCTTCTAATCCATCGAGTTTACTAATGGCCTCAATGAGCCACATAATATTATTTCGAATGAGTGGTTCGCCGCCGGTAAGTCGAATTTTTTTAATGCCACTGTCGATTAAGGCTGATGCGATACTGAGTAGTTCTTCTAAAGAAAGTATTTCAGCTTTTGGTAAAAACGTCATGTCCTCGGCCATACAATAAACACAGCGGAAATCGCAGCGGTCAGTGACTGACAGCCTTGCGTAGTCGATCTCTCGGCCAAAAGTGTCTATTAACTTCGCAGACATGATCTTGGCAGTTGTGGTTTTGTCGGCATAGTAAAATGTTATAGATGGTATAGCGTTTAGTTGAAACTCAGGAGCGCAAATCATACCATGACTAACTCGTCTTCTCACATGAGTCTTTGAATGTTAGCCATTGTTTTACAGTTTTTCATTTTAATCAAAAAGCAGATTATCATTATTCTTATCATGGCGCCCTTAGTCGGGGCGCTTATGAGCTGTGATGGTGCTAATAATTTTAAAAAAAATGAATCTGCATTGGCATCTCCAGAGCGTTTACCTGATGGCAGTGGGTTGTTAGTTATTGAGTATTCCGATACTGCTGGTCAGTTATCATTGCTTCATTCATCTACCAATAGGCGCAGTCTATTATATTCAGCTGATAGCAGTAATGATTTAAGAATGAGGCAGCCAATATGGGGTGATCGCAACTGTGATGAGCCAGAGTATTTTTCGCCACAGAGTGTTGATTTGGCGCAGCGTCCTAGTGGCCGTTGGCAGCTATTGGTAGTGAACCATGCTATTGAAGATATCTCCTCGTTGTCTGATACCGTCGAAATGTTTGAACTGCAAAAAAATGATATTCAAGAGTGGGAGTTGATTTGGCGAGGCTGTGTCGAAACACCGGCTGGAATTGTATTCCATGAAGTTAGAGCGCTACAAGATGGTTTTTTGTTAAACACTTCTCTCAGTTTATTTGAAAAAATAATAGGCCTAATAAAGTCTTTTATTGGTTATGAGGATGAAAAGAAATGGAGTTGGCGATTGCAAGATGGGTTTCAGTTAACCTCTGTAACTAGACAACCATAAAATTTTTTATAGGTGTAAATGATCGATGAATACTAGAAAAATGAATAGTGTAAGTGGACTTAAGCTTATTGCAGGTCCTGCATTGGCTGGTATGTTATTTATTTTGTTCAATGATTCCTTGTCTGTATCGGCTGCATTAACTGCTGGTATTACTTCTTGGTGCGTTTTATGGTGGGTAACTGAACCCGTCCCGATCCCGGTCACTTCACTTTTACCACTCACTTTATTTCCTTTATTCGATGTTTTAGAGCCCTTACAAGTTGCACAGGCTTACGGAAGCCCGTTAATTTTATTAATGTTAGGTGGTTTTATTTTATCTCGGGGGATGGAATCAACGGGTACTCATCAGCGGCTGGCTATTTATATGGTGAATGCTTGTAGGCGTATTGCTGGCAAGCAAACGGATCGAAGTTTGGTGGTTGGTTTTATGCTTGCTAGCGCTGTACTGAGTATGTGGATTTCTAATACAGCAACGGTGCTCATGTTATTGCCCATTGCTTTAGCGATACTCGAAAAAAGTAGTAACCCAAGGCTTCCTCTAGCGTTGATGTTAGGTATTGCTTATGCCGCTAATGTAGGCGGCATGGGAACGCCAGTAGGTACGCCGCCTAACCTAGTTTTTATGCAGATTTATACTGAAGTGACGGGTGCTTCTATGGGGTTTGTCGAATGGATGATGATTGGTGTACCTGTTGTTATCGTTTTTTTACCGTTTATTGCTTGGTGGCTGACTCGTCATGTTAATGTTGGACAGGGTAAGCCTTTAGCGTTGCCCGCTGTGGGTCAATGGCGATCAGCAGAAAAGCGAGTTTTGATTGTTTTTATTTGTACTGCGCTGGCATGGATAACACGGGGCGAGCCCTTTGGTGGATGGAGCGAGTTATTAAATTTACATCAAGCGAATGATGCAAGCGTGGCTTTAATCGGGGCGATCACTTTATTTATTGTATCTGATGGGAAGGGCGGCCGGTTATTGGATTGGGACCAAGCGAGTAAGATACCTTGGGGTGTTTTACTCTTATTTGCTGGCGGCATTTGCATTGCTAAAGCGTTTGCGGTTTCTGGATTAAGTGGTGCATTAGGAGCTGTTTTTGATGGTTTGGCGGTATTGCCAATATTCGCCATGTTGTTGGTATTAAGTCTAGCTGTTAGCTTTATGACTGAGTCAACGAGCAATACCGCAACGACGGTATTGCTCATGCCTATATTAGCAGCAGCCGCTTTGGCGGCTAAGTTAGATCCTCAGATGCTGATGATTCCTGCCGCTTTAAGTGCGAGTTGTGCTTTTATGTTACCAGTAGCAACGGCGCCGAATGCGATTATATTTGGTAGCGGCAAAGTGCGTTCTATCGATATGTTGCGGACAGGATTTTTATTAAATATTGTCGGTGCCTTAATTATTACAACGATATGTTACGTGCTTTTATAGCCAAGTTTTTATTTTAGGAAAAGCATTATTAGTCATCTGATACGGTAAAGAGCGATTAATTCATGTAGAATCAGTACCGAATGAATGTTTCTGTTTGTGTTACTAATAAGGAAAATGAGTAACATGAGTGGCTATGATTTATATAAATAATTAACAGGACAATAATATGACTATTCAAGTTGGCGAAAAAACACCTTCATGCACACTCAGCGTAATGGGCGAAAGTGGTCCAGAAGAGATAACTACCGACGCTATCTTCGCAGGTAAAAAAGTAGTGTTGTTTGCTGTTCCTGGTGCATTTACACCGGGCTGTTCATTAACGCATTTGCCGGGCTTTGTGGTTAATGCCGATAAAATTAAAGACAAAGGTGTTGATACTATCGTTTGTCTATCGGTTAACGATGCTTTTGTTATGGGCGCATGGGGCGAAAGTCAAAACGCCGAAGCAATATTAATGTTAGCTGATGGTAATGCTGAATTGACTGCGGCTTTAGGTCTTGAGCTTGACGGAACTGGCTTTGGTATGGGTACGCGTTCGCAGCGTTATTCGATGATTGTTGATGACGGTACCGTGACGGCATTTAATTTAGAAACCGGTCCTGGCATATTGACCAGTAGTGCTGAAGCTATTCTTGAAGCGCTGTAAAAATATTGCATCTATTAATGTTTTTTATGCATTAATAGATGCTTCTTAGCTTTGATGTTAGTTTTAGGTGTTAATTAATACTCTTATCGCCTTAAGCTCAGCTGAAGCGTTAGCAATATGTGCGAGCGCTTCAGATTGACGGCTAGCAACAAATTCAATTTCTTCTTCTCGTATTGTTCCGTTCAATTGTTTTAATTCTGTTAAGCGATTCAACTCTTCACCCATAGTCGTGGCAACACGCTCTTGAGCTGCTGTAATCATTGGCTGTGCGCGATCTTGAGCAATCGTTTGTGCTGAGCCAATCATTTTTTCTAGTTCGCCGCGAATTTGTTTTAATATCGCTAAGCGAGTTGATTTTTTAACGTGCTCAGCCAGCTTGTTCATTTGTGCATGTTTAATAATAGCGGTTAAGTCTTTGCCGCTACTCTCTAATAAAACACGAATAGGTGTGGCCGGTAAAAAACGATCCACTTGATATTTTTTAGGTGCGCTACATTGAATCGCAAAAAAGCATTCAATCATTAATGTACCAGCGGGAATCGCTTTTAATTTCAACGCGGCAATCGCTACGTTACCAATATCCATACTGAAGACCATTTCCATGGCTTCGCTGATCATGGGATGCTCCCAAGTAATAAATTCCATTTCTTCGCGTTGCTGCGCTTTAGCTCTATCAAAGCAAACGGTAACGCCTTCTTCTTTTAGGCCCGGAAAATAACCGGTGAGCATATGATCGGTAGGATGAAGTACCAGACAGTGCTCGGAATGGAAGTCGTGGTCGACACCAAAGGTATCCAGTAGCATTGTCATGTATGACTGTAATACTTCAGAGCGCTCAGCTTCAGCAATGGTTTGAATTACATGCTCAGCAATATCGTTATCACAGGAATTTAATTCGAGTAATTGATCTCTACCATTTTGTAATTCGCCTCGCACTTTTTGAGTGTGTTCGGCCGTTTCACTGAGTAGCGTTTCAAAATCTTCTGCAGAGTTCGGCGTATCAGTATTTATCCACGGCGTTAATCGTGTTTCAAATAATTGGTAAACGGATAGACCGGCAGAGAAACTGTGAGAGAGTGCATCAATACCTTCGTTATACCAGCGATATAAATACTCTTGCGCGCTACCCAAAATATAAGGAATGTGTATTTTAATATCTTCAGTTTGACCGATACGATCAAGACGACCAATGCGCTGCTCTAGTAGGTCGGGGTTCATCGGTAAATCGAATAATACAAGATGGTGTGCAAACTGGAAGTTTCGTCCTTCGCTGCCAATCTCTGAGCAAATTAATACCTGAGCGCCGGCATCTTCATCGGCAAAATAAGCAGCGGCTCTGTCGCGCTCAATAATAGACAGTCCTTCGTAAAAGGCTGTGCTACGAATGCCCGAAGTAAGATGCAGATGCTTTTCTAAATCAAGCGCGGTGTTTGGATTAGCGCAAATCAATAAGACTTTTTTGCCGCGAACAGACTTTAAAAAGCCTTCTAGCCATTCAATACGTGGATCTATTGCTAGCCAATCTTCGCCTGCGTCTTGTAGTGCACGTTCAGGGTATAGGCCTTGATTGCCTTGGTAATCGGCAACGGCTTCTAGCGGATAGCCTTGCTCTAAGCGCTGAGGAAAGCCTTTTATCGCTGCGCGTGTATTTCTAAATAACACACGGCCTGTTCCATGTCGGTCAAGCAGTCGGCGAATTAATAACTGATGATCATTACCTTCTGAGCTGCCTTCTGAGCTACCTTCTGAAGTAAGCTCAGGTAAATCACCAATATAATGGCTGAGCTGTTTTTGTTGTTCCGCAGACAATGTTTCTTTATTAGCAAGTGAGCTAACAATGCTATTAAGTTCAACAAAGTGTCCCTGTTCTTCAATAAAGCTTGGCAGGCTATGGAAGCGTGCAGGGTCGAGTAAGCGTAAGCGTGCAAAGTGACTTTCAAGGCCAACTTGCTCTGGTGTTGCTGTCAGTAATAGTAGGCCGGCACAATAGCGCGAAAGCTGTTCGATGGCTTGGTATTCAATGCTGGGTGATTCTTCTGACCAGCGCAAATGGTGGGCTTCATCGACAATCATCAAATCCCAGCCAGCATCACAGGCCTTTTGCATAAGGGTTTTGTCACTGCACAATAAATCGAGGCTACATAATATTAATTGCTCGGATTCAAAGGGGTTGCCTTCATCGGCTTCAATAATGGCGTTATAGCGGCCTTTATCAAACAAAGAAAAGTGTAAGTTGAATTTTCTTAGCATCTCAACCAGCCATTGATGCAGTAATGGCTCGGGGACGACAATTAACGCTCTACTGGCTAAACCGGTTTGCAGTTGATGATGCAAAATCATGCCGGCTTCAATGGTTTTACCTAGGCCAACTTCATCGGCTAAAAGCACACGCGGCGCATAGCGAGAGGCAACTTCATGAGCAATATAGATTTGGTGTTTAAGTAAGTTGGTTCTTGGGCCTAATAAGCCACGTGCTTCAGAGCACTGCAGTTGATAACGAAAGTGTAAGGTAGCGGCGCATAATTGAAAGGCGGAGTTTCTATCGAACTGGCCGCTATAGAGTTTCTGTGTAGGCGAGCTAAGCTGAATTTGGGCTGAGATTTTTGATTCAGGCACAATGTGTTCGGCGCCGTCATTGTCTGTCGTAAGATAGTAATTAAGCTGATTGAGTTCTTCAATAGCGGTAACGACGAGTACATTATTATCAATATCGTTTAAGGTGTCGCCAACTTGATAGATAACGCGCGCCAGAGGTGCGCTGTTAGCGGCATAAATGCGCTCTTCTTCTAAGGCTGGAAAGCTTAATGTGATATGCCGGCCATCAGTTTCAATGACGAGCCCAAGACCTAACTGTGGCTCCGCTTGGCTGACCCAACGTTGCCCAACAACAAATTCCATACACGGTTCTTCTAAACTGAGTTTTTATTGCTAACGAATGCCACTGTGAGCACGCGCCAAAAAAGTAAACGCGATTCTATCAGACTATCGCGGTTTGGCGCGCGGACAAATGCACGGAATTATTGTCACCGTTGGGTTTTTTATATGCTTAGGTTTTGGAGGCCTGAAAAATCGTTTCAATTGAATGATTGAGTGTATCGTTAAATGCGTCGTCTGATTGCTGGGCGCTAAGACCCTCTGTTAGGGCGCGAGAAAAGCTAGCAATCATGCCGTTGTTTTCTGCGACGCGACGATTGGCTTCATTGCGATTATAGCCGCCCGAGAGTGCGACTACGCGAATTACATTAGGATGATTAATACAGTCACTGTAGAAGTTGACTTGCTCTGGCGGTGTCAGTTTAAGCATCACTCGCTCGTTCTCGCTGAGTTGATTCAGTTGCAGTAGTAATTGTTCTTTGAGTAAGGTTTCGGCGGCGGCTTTGTCAGTGCTGTGAATATCGATTTCGGGCTCAATAATAGGGATGAGTCCAGCGCGAGTAATTTGCTTTCCAATTGCAAACTGCTGTGCAACAAGTTCGGCAATGCCTTCACGGTTAGCGGTTTTAATGACTGAGCGCATTTTAGTGCCAAAGACATCTTGAGCTTTGGCTTTTTGAAGCAGTTGATTCAGTTCGTCGATGGGTTTCATTAATTGAACCCCTTTGGTGGTATCCATTAAGCCTTTATCGACTTTAAGAAAGGGGACGACTCTTTTTTGCTGCCATAGAAACTTGGCAGAGTTAATACCTTCGACATCTCTATCGAGTGTGTTCTCAAATAAAATGGCGCCGAGCAGTCTATCGCCATTAAAGCTGGCGCTAGTCATAATGCGGCTGCGCATTTGATGAACGATGTCGAACATTTCGTTATCGCTATTAAAATCGGTATCGGCAACGCCATAAAGTTTGAGGGCTTTGGGTGTACTGCCACCGCTTTGGTCGAGTGCGGCGATAAATCCGTTATCAGAGCAAATTTTGGCGAGTTGTTGAGCAAATATTGACATATTAAGTGGATATCCTAACTGAGGTTGAGAGGAGCCAATGCTTAATGTTTTCAGCTGAAGAGAGCGCTTACATGCTTTTGATACTAGCATGGAGCTTCATTCATGGTGCTTATACATAGATGGCGTTACTAGGTATTAGAGCGCCTGCAGGCTAGACAGTTCCTAAAAACAAACAAACTCATATACTCAGTATCATTTGAAATAATCTTTTTCTCGGACTCGAGTTGTGCTGAATGGCAACGATGAGGGGAGAATAATGTATCGATGTGTAATCTAGCGCCCAAACAAATTGCCCATTGCGGCCGCATAAGCGACAATAGCGACCTTTTTTGCAAGGGTGACTTCCAGTAATTGGATAATCTTAATTGTCACTCATATAACCTTCAATTTAGGAGTCATTTGAATGCCCTCACGCCGTGAATTAGCGAATGCGATACGCGCATTAACGATGGATGCAGTCCAACAAGCCAAATCGGGTCATCCTGGTGCCCCTATGGGTATGGCTGATATTGCTGAAGTGCTGTGGAATGATTTTATGCAGCATAATCCTGCTAACCCAGAATGGGCTAATCGTGACCGCTTTGTGATGTCCAATGGGCATGGTTCTATGCTGGTTTACTCGCTGTTGCATTTAACCGGTTATGCATTACCGATTGAAGAGTTGAAGAACTTCCGTCAATTGCACTCTAAAACACCGGGCCACCCAGAATACGGCTATGCGCCTGGCGTTGAGACAACGACTGGCCCATTAGGTCAGGGCATCTGTAATGCAGTGGGTATGGCTATCGCTGAAAAAACTTTAGCCGCCCAGTTTAACCGTCCAAGCCATGAAGTGGTTGATCATTACACGTATGCGTTTTTGGGTGATGGCTGTTTAATGGAAGGCGTCTCTCATGAGGCTTGTTCGCTTGCGGGTACCTTAGGTTTGGGCAAGCTAGTGGCTTTTTGGGATGATAACGGTATTTCTATAGATGGCCATGTAGAAGGTTGGTTTACCGATGATACGCCGGCGCGATTCCGCTCTTATGGTTGGCATGTGGTTGCCGATGTAGATGGACATGATCCTGAAGCGATTGCCGCTGCTATTAAAGAAGCGCAAGCTGAAACCGCTAAGCCCAGTATGATTTGTTGTAAAACAGTTATTGGCTTTGGTTCGCCTAATAAGTCTGGCACGCATAATTGTCATGGCGCACCGCTGGGTGATGATGAAATCGCGGCTACACGTGAATTCTTAAACTGGCCGCATGCGCCATTTGAGGTTCCAGCCGATGTCTACGGTGGTTGGGATGCCAATAAATCGGGTGGCGAGAGTGAAACACAGTGGAATGCGCAATTCGCTAGCTATCAGCAAGCGCATCCTGAATTGGCAGCCGAGTTAACGCGTCGTTTAAATGGCGATTTACCTGCCGATTTTGCTGAAAAAGCCGCTGCTTTTATTCAGCAGTCACAAGATAACGCCGACAATATTGCTAGCCGTAAAGCCTCACAGAATTCGATTGAAGCGTTTGCCAATATCATGCCTGAAATCATAGGTGGCTCTGCCGATTTAGCGGGTTCTAACCTAACCTTATGGCCTGATGCCAAAGGGATTAGTGCAGAAGACCCTAGCGGTAACTATCTCTACTACGGTGTGCGCGAATTCGGTATGTGCGCCATCATGAATGGTATTGGTTTACACGGTGGCTTCCGTACTTTTGGTGCAACCTTCCTGATGTTTATGGAATATGCGCGAAATGCCGTGCGTATGTCTGCATTAATGGGTATACCTAATATTTTTGTTTATACCCATGATTCGATTGGTCAGGGTGAAGATGGCCCGACTCACCAACCGATAGAGCAAATTGCTAACTTACGTTTAACGCCGAATTTAGATACTTGGCGTCCATGTGATGGCGCTGAAACAGCGGTTGCATGGAAAGCTGCTTTAGAGCGTAAAAGTGGACCTTCGGCATTAGTGTTTAGTCGTCAGGGTTTACCTGCTCAAAGCCGAAATGCCGAGCAGTTAAGTGATATCGCTCGCGGCGCTTATGTATTAAAAGCTTGTGCAGGTACGCCACAGGTTATTTTAATTGCAACGGGTTCTGAGGTGGGTATTACTATTGAAGCAGCAGAGCAATTGACTGCCAGTGGTGTAGCGGTTCGTGTGGTATCAATACCAAGCACTTCGGTCTTTGATCAGCAAGATGCAGCTTATCGCGAAGCGGTATTACCTAAAGCAGTAACAAAACGCGTCGCTGTAGAAGCCGCGCATGTTGATTACTGGCACAAGTATGTTGGACTTGATGGCGCAGTTGTCGGCATGACTACTTTTGGTGAGTCAGCGCCGGGCAATGTTTTATTAGAGCACTTTGGTATTACGGCATCAGCCGTTGTCGATAAAGTGCATGCTTTGCTGGCCGATTAATTTCCTTCCTTATATTAAGGATACGTCCGTAGGATGACAAAGTTATGCGATTAGCAATTAATGGCTATGGGCGTGTTGGACGTTGTTTGCTGCGCGCATGGCATGAGCGTGAAGATACGCAATCGCTGTCGATGGTCGCCATTAATGAATTGGCGTCACATGATGCGATTGCTTATTTAACGCAATATGACAGCACCCATGGGCGCTTTCCTGCCGATGTTAGCTGTGATGTGAAAAACCAAGCCAGTCATACGGGCAGCTCTGCCGAACAGCAATTATTGATTAATAGCATTGGGATTGATTTGCTGCAACAGGCCGATCAATCGCAACTGCCTTGGCAGGCCTTAGATATTGATCTCGTCATGGAATGTACGGGTAAAATTACGACGGTGGTTGAAGCAAAAAAACATATCGATTCGGGTGCTAAGCGCGTTTTATTATCGAACCCGGGTGAGGCCTTAATTCCTGCATTGGTTTATGGCGTTAATCATCAGCCAGTAAATACTGAGCAGCGAATTTTATCGGCAGCCTCATGCACCAGTAATGCATTAGTGCCTGTGTTGTCAGTGCTGGATAAAACCTTTGGTGTTGAGAATGGTGTAGTAACCACTATTCATGCATCAATGCATGATCAGCCTGTTATTGATGCCTATCATAGTCAAGATTTACGCCGTAATCGGGCAGCATCACAATCGATTATTCCAGTCGACACAGCATTAGCCCAAGGTATTGATCGGGTATTGCCTAACTTGCAGGGTAAGTTTGTTGCGCATGCGTTACGTGTGCCAGTAAATAATGTTTCCGCCTTAAATGTGACGATCAATTTACGTGCCGATGTGACTGAGGCGCAGATTAATGATTGCCTTAAAGAGGCTGCCGAGAATGCATTGGTCGGTGTACTAGGTTACACCGAGGCATTGTTAGCTTCATGTGATTTTAATCATGATGCGCGTTCTGGGGTTATTGATGCTAATCAAACACGTGTCAGTGCTGGTCGAACCGTCAATGTACTTATTTGGTTTGATAACGAATGGGCTTTTGCTAATCGCATGTTAGATTTAGCGTTGTTTTTGAATGATCAATAACGTTTAACTGCGTCTGCATTGTTTTTGCTTGCGCGTATATTTTTATTGATTCAATTTATTGTGTTTTATTAAAAAGAAAAGAGGAAGTTGTTAATGCCTTTGTTGTTAATGAAAGATCTTGATTTAGCCGGTCAACGAGTATTGATCCGCGAAGATCTTAATGTACCGATTAAAGATGGAGAAGTTAGCTCAGATGCGCGCATTCGTGCAGCGCTACCCACTATTCAATGGGCAATAAACGCCGGTGCCAAAGTGATGCTCATGTCCCATTTAGGTCGGCCGGAAGAGGGTGCAGGGAACGAGCAAAACTCAGCGTATTCGTTGGCGCCAGTAGCGGCACATTTAGCGAAGTTGTTAGCGTCAGAGGTTGCGTTAGTTAGCAACTGGCAGCAAGGTGTTGAATTATCTAATGGCGATGTTTGTTTGTTAGAAAACGTCCGTTTTAATGTGGGCGAAAAAGCCAATGATGATAGTTTAGCAAAAGCCTATGCCGGTATTTGTGATGTATTTGTGATGGATGCCTTTGGTACATCGCATCGCGCGCAAGCGTCTACGCACGGTGTTGCAAAGTTTGCATCACGCGCATGTGCGGGTCCTTTATTAGCCGCAGAACTCGATGCGCTTGAACGTGCGCTGGCTAACCCTGAGCGCCCTATGGTCGCCATTGTTGGTGGCTCCAAAGTGTCGACTAAGTTGTCTGTACTCGATACCTTGTCTGATAAAGTTGATCAATTAATTGTTGGTGGCGGTATAGCGAATACTTTTTTGGCAGCGGCAGGAAAGCCAGTGGGTAAATCACTTTGTGAGCATGATTTATTATCAACGGCTACAGCCATTGCCAATAAAACGAATATTCCGTTGCCCGCCGATGTGGTGACAGGTGTTGAGTTTTCTGCAACGACACAGGCTGCAACTAAAGCAGCTGAAGCAGTGGCAGATGAAGATATGATTTTTGATATTGGTCCGCAAAGTCAGCAGCAATTAACCGATATTTTGGAACAAGCCAAAACCATTATTTGGAACGGCCCGGTAGGCGTTTTTGAATTTGATCAGTTTGGTTTGGGTACTGAAGCGATTGCCAATGCTATCGCAAACAGCGATGCATTTTCCATTGCTGGTGGTGGTGATACGTTAGCGGCTATTGATAAATACAATGTGGCCGATAAAATATCTTATATCTCAACTGGGGGCGGTGCGTTTTTGGAATTCGTCGAGGGTAAAGAGCTGCCGGCGGTTGCTATACTCGAACAGCGTTTTAATGAGCAATAAATTGGGTTTGTAATCACGCTATATTGTTAACAAGGAAGTGATGCTTAGGATGGAGCAATATGATCGCAGCTAAAATAAATGTTGAAATTTTGCGCGCTGAAATTAAGCCGCTTGATTTGAGTCAGCCCTATATTCCTAGTGCTGAAGAGGCCGCTTATCTCGAATTTTATGGCATAGATTTCCAGCAATCTTTGGAACATGTTGAGCAATATTTTGGTCATCTTCCGATGATTGATCTATCAAGAAAGGCTCAACGTATAGCTTGTCATTACTTTAAGAATATCAATGCAACGAGAACGTGTTTTATTGTTCATGGTTATATGGATCATACGGGTTTATATGACAAGCTGATCAATTACTTTTTGCATCGAGGTTGTAGCGTTGTGATGATGGATATGCCGGGTCATGGGCTATCAACCGGTAATCCGGCGGTTATTGATAGTTTTGGTGATTACAATTTAGCGTTGCGACACTGCATTGATTTTTTTCATGAAAAAACAGTAACGCCTTGGCATATTTCTGGCCAGAGCATGGGCGGCGCAATAGTCATGGATTATTTGCTGAGTCAGCAAGAAGATGCTGCTGCCGTATTTGATAAAGTATTATTACTTGCGCCATTAGTGAGGCCGGCGGGTTGGCTGGGTGTTCGGTTGGCACATTGGGTCTTAAAAGGGTTCGTAAATAGCATTGAACGAAAATTTAAAAGTAACTCACATGACACCGTTTTTTTTGATTTTTTGGAAAATAAAGATCCATTACAAGCTAAGCGAATTCCTGTGCAATGGGTAACGGCGATGCTGCAATGGGAGAAGCGATTTCAGCAGTTAAGCTGGAGTGATATGGAGTTATTGGTTATACAAGGTGAAGGTGACGCCACAGTCGATTGGCGGTTTAATTTAAATTGTATACGTAAAAAATTTCCACACTCTAAGCAGTTTAGAATACAAGATGCGCGTCATCATTTAGTTTGTGAAGATGATTATTATTTTGAACGCGTAACGCAGGCGGCAGATATTTATTTTGACCGTCGCAGAGATGTAAGAGATTAACCATAATGACGGCCATTTTTTTATGCATTGATGTATAAAATGAATAATCCCATTAATTAAAATATGAACTACGACAGATATGTCGGCAAACAATAATTGGATATAAAATATGTCAGACGAGATAGATAACACAGCATTAGTTACTAGCTACGAAACAATATTGTCAGAGCTAGGTGAAGACCTTGATCGTGAAGGCCTTCACAACACGCCAATGCGGGCGGCAAAAGCGATGCGTGCAATTACGCGTGGTTATGGGCAGTCATTGGATGAAATTGTTAATGGCGCGGTTTTCGAATCGGGCACTGACGAAATGATAGTGGTAAAAAGTATTGAGCTTTACTCAATGTGTGAACATCATATGCTTCCGTTTGTGGGTACATGTCATGTTGGCTATATCCCCAATGGCAAAGTTTTAGGTCTGTCTAAATTTGCAAGAATTGTTGATATGTATTCAACACGATTCCAAATACAGGAAAGATTAACGCGCCAAATTGCTGATGCAGTTGAATCCGTTACTGGCGCTATTGGTGTGGGTGTTATTGTTGAGGCCAAGCATATGTGTATGATGATGCGCGGTGTTGAAAAACAAAACTCAGTAATGGGTTCGTCGGTTATGTTAGGCGAGTTTCGTGATTCTTATAACACGCGACAAGAGTTCTTAAGACTATTGGGTGATTTAGGTTAAGCTAACTGTTCATTTTTTTGAGTGTAAATGAAATATTTATCATTGTTGTTGATTGTTATTGATTCTTATTGCCGAGTATTAAAATAGTATTTATTCGCCTAATACTTTTGCTCGTGGAAATGAGAACACTAGTGATGATGTGAGTGAGATTATCAGATTTGCGCCATAATTTTTTTATTGAATTTAAAATATGGCGCGAGCATTAATAGGCTTTGAGCGAAAAATCAGGCGCGTTTTGTTTTAACGCCATCTGTTGTCCCGAGGAGCAAAACATTAGCGGGACGGATGGCGAATAAGCCATTGGTAACTACGCCGGTAATATTATTAATTTGACGTTCGGTTTCTAAAGGGTTTTCAATTTTAAAATTTCTTACATCTAAAATATGATTGCCGTTATCCGTTACTACGCCCTCGCGGTATACCGGAGTGCCGCCAAGGCCAACTAATTTTCTCGCGACATAGCTTCTTGCCATTGGGATCACTTCAACAGGTAATGGAAAATCACCTAACACGCCTACCACTTTGCTTTCATCTGCAATGCAAATAAATTCTCTAGCGACTGCCGCTACAATTTTTTCACGTGTTAACGCCGCGCCACCACCTTTAATAAGATGTAAGTGCTCATTCGCTTCATCGGCACCATCAATATAAAAATCAATTTCTGAAACATTGTTTAAATCTAGCACTGTAATGCCGTGCTCACGCAGTCGATCTGAGCTTGCTTCTGAGCTTGAGACTGCAGCGCGAAAGTGCCCTTTAATAGTTGCTAAGGCATCAATAAAAAAATTAACCGTTGAGCCGGTTCCTACGCCAACCACACTATCGAGATCCAATTTTGGTTTAATCAGTTCAACCGCTGCTTTTGCTGCATCGCTTTTAAGTTGATCTTGTGATGATAGTGTCATGTGGCCTCTCATTGTTTGGATTTGTAACGGCGTTAGTTAATGTTAAACGCAGTTCTCATTTCAGCTATTGGCTCATGTGCATGCAGTCACAGTTTGACGGCTATGCAAGGCCTTTTCTCTTTCCTGTCTCTAGAATGAAATTATCATTAACCAAAATAGTCAATTGATCATTATTAAGCGATATTAATTTCTATGGATACTTACTACACCACATGCCTGATTTTCATTTTAGCGACTTTAGTGACGGCGCTTGTCCCTATAATCTAAAGTCTGTAATCAAAAGTGCTGTAATTAAAAGTACTTTTTTCTGATGCTCAGATCATGCTTTCATTTTTGACATTATATGATGTGCATATCTAAAGTGTGTAGATATAAAATAAGAAAATATTTAATAACAGCCAGCAACAGCTTATAACACTTAATAAATACGAAACATCTTCCTTGGCGTCGCTATGGCATTCAGCGTAATATCCCAAGCCTCTGCGGGCACATTGTCTACTTGTTGAAGTGTATGGCTCAGGCCTAAGGTTTTAAGTCCCCTTTGTTGGCGTTTTGCATTCGCTAAAAATCGATCGTAATAGCCGCCGCCGCGACCTAAGCGGTTTCCCATATTATCAAAGGCAACCAGCGGCACCAAAATTAAATCGAGCGACACTTGTGTTGCAATTTTCGCGGCACAGCGTGGCTCTTTTATTCCCCATTGACCAGTAACAAGTGGTGTTTGGCGAGTGTAAGGCATAAAGTTTAGCGATTTATGTTTGGTCGGCACGGGTAAATAAATACGTTTGCCAAGCGCCCATGCTAATTGATGGATGATGGCAGTGTCGATTTCTCCATCATTAGGCAGATAGCTAGCAATAGATTTAGCATGAATAAATTCTGGGCATCGTTTAACTAGGTCGCTAAGGTGTTTTGCCTGTGCATACTGTTTATACGAAGGCAGGGCTCTGCGTGCGGCGCGACACTGCTGTCTTAGTTGACTCCGCTGCTTAGCTAAGTCACTGTTTTTTTTAGTCGTTAAGCAATTTAAAAATGCCATGTATTTATCTGTCTGTTTAATACAGCTATTAGAGCTAATGCGGATAGCCGTAACGCTAAATTTAATAGCCATAACGCTAAATTTAATAGCTATTGTATAAGACCAAGTCGTTTTTGTCGCTGCCGCTTACCTTGATAAATAAATGATAGCTTTAACACTGAAGTGCTATTTTTAAAGCTTGGATTTGTCATTGTTAATAGCTTACTTCGCAGCTGTTAAATAAACACGGTACAGCTGTTAGTGATTAATGTCTTCGCTAAGCAGCAATATAAGTGGTGGAGTAGGCCTAGCAAGTGTTGCCGGCTTCTCAGGATAAAAAACAAATTAATGCAGGTAGATAATAGAGTATCAATTAAAGCAATTAGAGGGAGTATAAAAAAAGGAACGCCCCAAGGTACCGCTGTCATTAGCGGCCTCGAACCGAAAAGGTTCAAGGTGGTGGATCCTGCAGTAGTTCAGGCTTCTCGGACATGCCGAGCATGCACACAGCTACCAACGAGGAACCTCCGGGTGGGTATTATCGGCTCAAGGACATGCTGACTGGCGAATACCACAGGGAGTTCGCAATCAGTGTAAACCATCTTGGGGGTGACGGAAATAAAAGTTGTCGTGCTTTTTGATTTTTTTACAGAGCAAAATAAAAAAATCGTTAGATTTCCATCTGTTTAGCGCTTTGTAGAGCATTATCAAGTTTCTGGTTAAGCGTTTGAAGCATATCAGAGGTTTCTTTACCGGCAACTTGGTCTTTAGTTTGTAAAAATTCATGGGACAAGTTGAGGCCCGCCATTATTGCAATGCGTTCTAGGCCAATCACTTTACCTGTATCGCGAATATCGCGCATACGCTTATCAAGTTGGGCAGCTGAATTCACTAAGCCATCTTGCTCGCTGGCAGGGCAGGACACTTGAAAATCTTTACCCATAATTTGAACATTGAGAGTGATAATTTTATTATCATCTTCATTACTATTGGTCATTTTTCCCTTGGGTGGCACAGTGCCTCTTGATAATTCGGTCATTCGCCAGACTCCATAGATTTTAGTCGAGTAATCATAGATTCGACCTTAGTGCGTGCCGTCTCATTTTTTATCAACAATTGACGACGTTCATTGTTCCATTCGCTTTCACGACCGCGCAGAGATTTATTTTCGATATCGAGCGCTGAACAAAGCGAGATAAGTTCATCAAGCTTGCTTTCAAGGTGCTCTAATTTGTTTTTCATTGTCTGGCCTTGGTGTTATGCGCTCTCCCTGTGGCAAGTATATCGATCTGGGCTTCCTGCGCAGATTAGTTCAGTCGACTGCTTTTAACCATTGATGCTGGTTGTTCACCCTCTTTTGGTGCTATTTGAGGGTTAGGCATAATCACTGATGAGTAAAGGGTTGCTAATATAGTTCGCAGCGCGATGATGGTCAATAACTGTAAGTTTAAGGCTAATTGATGATGATTGATAATAGTGGTTCAGATATTGCTCCACAGTTCGTATAATCACAGTATTTCTTGCCGGCTTAGGCTCTCTTAAACATTAGGTTTTAAATGAATTATCACGATGCTCCACCGCCACAGAACTTTGATGAACTTGCCGATTGGCTATTAACGATTGATAGCCAATTTTCGCCCTCTGAGCTTCATGGTGCCATTGTTGGTGCTCTCTGCGGCGCAATGCGCTTGCCTGGCGCGCGCTGGGCGCAGTTTGGCTTTGCTGTTATGGGCAGTTCAGAAGCGACTAATCGCCAATTTAGTGAGCTTGCTGAGGCTGTGTTGGGTGGTTTAGCGCGCGAGCAATTTGAGCTGTTAAGCGGCGAAGATATGACTTTTCAGCCCTATTTACCCGATGACGATGAAACCATAGAGCAGCGTACCGATGGTTTAAGCGATTGGTGTCGTGGATTTTTGGGTGGCTTTGCTGAAGCACAGGTCTATCAACAGAAAAATGCGCCTCAAAATGACTCAGGTGATGCCGCTTTAGCGCCCTCATTACCGGATGTCGTGCGAGAAGCGTTGAGTGATTTGGCGGCTATTGCTCAGGCGACCGTTGAAGATGATGAATATGATGGAGATGATGCCGAGCTTAGTGATGATCCGCTGGAGCTGGATTCGCTATTGGATGAGGATGGAGAAAGCTTTGAATTTGAAGCTGCTGATGCTGAAGCAGCTGAGCGCGATTATATGGAAATAATTGAGTATGTTCGATTAGCCTCGATGACAGTCTTTAGTGAGTATGGCTGGGTTGAGATTGTTGAGCAGCGACAGCAGCAACAGCTTCCGGCTGCAGACCAGCCAGCGCCACCGGGTGCGACTAAGTTTTTTAAATCAGGCAATAAAACGATGCACTGATTTCGTGTCTTATTAATAGCTTGCTGCCATAACAGGCAAGCCAGAGACATAAACCAAGTGATGCCATGCAGCGTATTGTTCATATGATTGCTGACATTATGGCTTCGATATTACTATTGGCTTAAATGATTATTTAGGCAGTAAACATACAGACAGAAAATAGAAGATTCTTAGACTCATGGCAAAAAGAAATAAACCAGCAACAACATCAATCATTAGCAAGCGTGAGTTTGAGCGGCGTCGTCGTGAGCTTATGTTGCAAATGGAGCCCGATAGTATTGCGATATTGCCATCAGCGAATACGCTTATTCGTAATCGTGATGCCGAGTTTAAGTTTCGCCAAGATAGTGATTTTCATTACCTAAGTGGCTTCAACGAGCCCGATTCAGTATTAGTGTTAGTGCCGGGTAGAAAACACGGCCAATGTCTATTTTTCTGTCGTGAACGTAATCCAGAGCGTGAACTATGGGATGGTTATCGTGAAGGGCCAGAGGGTTTATGCGAACACTTTGGTGCCGATGATGCATTTCCGATTACAGATATCGACGATATTTTACCGGGCTTAATGGAAGGGCGAGAACGCGTTTATTATTCAATGGGTAAACGGCCAGAGTTTGATAAGCAAGTGATGGATTGGGTGAATGTCTTGCGTTCTAAGGCGCGGTCGGGTGCGCATCCACCGGGTGAGTTTTTGGATCTTGACCATCTTTTGCATGACATGCGTTTATATAAAAGTGCAGCCGAATTGCGCGTTATGAAAGAAGCTGCCGATATTTCTGCAGCTGCACATACACGGGCAATGAAATTTTGTCAGCCGGGGATGATGGAGTATCAGCTTGAGGCCGAATACCTCCATGAGTTCGCCGCCAGTGGTGCGCAAGCAGCAGCTTACAATTCGATTGTGGGCGGCGGTAAAAATGCTTGTGTCCTACACTATGGCGAAAACAATGCCATGCTTCGAGACGGTGATTTAGTGTTAGTTGACGCTGGTTGTGAACTGAACTGCTATGCCTCTGATATAACACGTACCTATCCTGTTAATGGCCGCTTTAGTAAAGAGCAGCAAGCGTTATATGAAATTGTATTGGATGCGCAAATTGCAGCCATAGAAACGATTAAGCCGGGTAGTCATTGGAATCATTCACATGATGAAACGGTGAGAGTGATTACGCAGGGTTTGTTGAATTTAAATATTCTACAAGGTGATTTAGAAACGTTAATTGAGACTGAGGCTTACCGACCTTTTTATATGCACCGTGCAGGTCATTGGATTGGTATGGATGTACATGATGTCGGTGATTATAAGGTGCATGACGAGTGGCGAGTGCTAGAGGCCGGCATGGTGATGACAGTTGAGCCTGGCATTTATATTGCTGCGGATAATAAAAACGTAGCGGCTAAGTGGCGCGGTATCGGTATTCGTATTGAAGATGATGTGGCTGTCACAGCTAATGGCTATGAAATATTGAGCAGTGATGTTGTAAAGTCGGTCAGTGATATTCACCGACTTATGCGCCCTTCGAGCAGCAGTGTTTCAGCTGACCCCGCACAAATCGATTTTATTGGTGGAGCGGATCAAGGTGAATCTTTTAATAAGAAGTCTGTGAAGACTGTTGCAAAGGGTGCTGCTAAAAAGAGTGCTCCTAAAAAGGGTGCTGCAAAAAAACGAACTCAAAAATCGCCTAAGAAGGCGGTTAAAAAGGTTGTTAAGAAGGCTGTTAAAAAAACTGCTAAAAAAGCAATAAAGAAAGTGATAAAGAAAGTAATAAAGACAGCAGATAAGAAAGTTGTCCTTAAGAAAAAAGCGATAGTCAAAAAGTCAGCCGTGAAGAAAAAAGTAGCGGTTAAAAAAGTGGCGGTTAAAAAAGCAGCTAAGAAGTCGGTTAAAAAAATAGTCAAGAAAAAAGCAGTTATCAAGAAAAAATCCGTCAAAAAATCAGTAGCTAAAAAATCTACAGCCAAAAAGTTAGTCGTTAAAAATAAAGCGATTAAAAAGAAGGCGATTAAAAAGAAATCGGCTAAAAAAGTTGTGCTTAAGAAAAAAATTGTGCTTAAGAAAAAAATAGCGAAGAAGAATATAACTAAGAAAAAAACAGCTACAAAAAAATTAGTTCCGAAAAAATTAGCTAAGAAGAAAACAGTAAAAAAGAAGTCAACGCTTTCAAAAAAACGATCAGCTAAATAAGGCTTTATGACAACAGATAAGCGCTCTATTACACAGCATAATCATTACGATATCATTATCGCTGGTGGTGGTATGGTAGGTGTTAGCTTAGCTTGCGCCTTAGCTAAAGTGGATAAAAATAATACCTTATCAATTTTATTGGTCGATAGTTTTCCTGATAAACGCTTAAGTCATAGCGATCAGTCGCAAGGTCCGATTTATCATCCCAGTTTTGATGCGCGCTCAACTGCGCTTTCATTAGCCAGTATAGAAACTTATGAGGCAATGGGCTTGTTACCTGCGTTATTGCAGCATGCATCACCTATTCGCCAAGTCCATGTGTCTGATCGTGGGCATATTGGCAGTACCTTATTGGATGCCAGTGAGCAAAATAAAAATGCCTTTGGTTATGTCATAGAGAATCAATGGCTAGGTGCGGTGCTGTTAGATCATCTTGCTACTTTACCGGCTATTGAGCGGGTAACCGGTGCCAGTGTTGGTAATATTATTCCTAAGCAAGCGGGTGTTTCAGTCAGTATCACTTCGGGCGTTGACACTTTAGAACCGTCTGCGGGCAACGAGTCCGCAACGATAACTGCTTCATTATTGATTGTTGCCGATGGCGCGCAATCGGTTTTACGCGATAGCTTAGGTATTTCCGCGAG
>JABIQF010000164.1 GCA_018668095.1 Cellvibrionales bacterium | reverse complement strand
TTCCGTAAGGATGGTCTGTACCGTAAAGAATAGGAGGCAATCGTCTCAGCGCAATAGACGATGGCGTACTCTCCTCTTGAGCAATACGATCTTGCCAATTACTTTTTACTCTCGACAATTGCGTATCAGGAAAAACTGGCGTCAATAAAATATCAACAAACAATGCTAGCGAAGCATCAAGATTAACGTTAAGCGCCGAAAGCGATACTATTGATGAATCTAAAGAGGCTTGCGCAGTAATATTAGCGCCAAGCAATTCAGCTTGCTCTGCAATTTGCAGCGCACTCAGTGATTCAGTACCCTCATCAAGCATGGCTGCTGTAATAGAAGCCAAACCCAACTTATCTTTTTTATCGGCTGCATAGCCGCTATTAAACTGCATTGCCATTTCAGTGACTGGCACTGCACCGCGAGATGATAGCAATACACGTAAACCGTTAGATAAAAAGAACTCCGTAGGCGCAGCTAAAGATAAATTCGGTACATCACCGGGGCTTGGCAGCTCCGATCGATCGGCACCCGTCATCGCCACTGAATAAGTTTTTTCTGGATGCACTTCTAAATTATAGTCACCACTGGACAGCCATTTAACCGCAACGGCTTTAAGATCTTTACGGCTAAATTTTTCTAAGCGCTGCAAATCAGCTTTAAATTGTGAAGGGTCACCAAGATAGGTTTGATAGCGCGCTAATGTTTGAGCCTTACCACCAAAGCCACCAATTTTTTCTAGTGCACGGATTTGTCCTGCAAATAAGGTTGCTTTAACACGTTGTAACTCGGCTTTACTCGGGCCTTTTTTCAAAAACAGCTCAAGTTCCTCATCGATAATAGCTTCGACTGCTGCCATTTCAACGCCTGGCTTTAAATAAACCTCAAACTCGAACATACCCGCAATTTCAAAACCTTGCTGAGCACCGGTCACTGAACTAGCTAATTTTTCATCATAAACTAGGCGCTTAAACAAACGAGAGCTCTTACCCTGCGCCATAATCGCTGCAACAAGATCTAACGCCAAACCATCTTCATCACCAAAAGGCGGTGTATTCCAAGCGCGCGTTAAACGTGACTGCGGCACTTTATCGTACATGACATCACGTCGAGTCTCAGTATGCTTAGCTATCCAGCGCTCGCGTTTTGATTGTGACGGCCCTGCTTTGATATCACCAAAATAATGTTTCACTTTTTCTAACGCTTCCGCACCGCTAATATCGCCAGCGACAACGAGAGTCGCGTTAGCTGCGCCGTAGTAGTCAGCGAACCATTGCTTTACATCGTCAAGCGATGCAGCATCGAGGTCGGCCATTGAGCCTATAGTACTCCATGAATATGGATGACCTTCAGGGAACATCGCTGCGAGTTGCAAATATTGTGCTTTACCGTAAGGGCGATTATCACCTTGACGTTTTTCATTTTTCACCACATCGCGCTGCTCATCTAAGCGCTCTTGAGTCACGGCGTTAATAAAGTGGCCCATGCGGTCCGACTCCATCCATAACACCATATCCAATGCGGGTGTAGGGACGTTTTGAAAGTAGTTGGTACGGTCAAACCAAGTGGTACCGTTAAGATCGGTGCCGCCGGCTTTTTGTAGGGGTAAAAACCATTCATCGTTATAGTTTTCTGAGCCGTTAAACATAAGATGCTCAAAGAGGTGGGCAAAGCCGGTAATACCTGGGCGTTCATCTTTAGAACCTACGTGATACCAGATGTTAACGGTGACAATGGGGGCTTTGCGATCTTCATGGACGAGCAGTGTTAAGCCGTTGTCTAATTCGAAGCGTTCATAGGGGATGTCAATGGCATCGGCATACTGGGCGCTAGCAATGGGTGCCAGAGTCGTGAGGCCTATGGTTAATAGCCCTAATGCGGTTAATCCTAGCTTGGGGGATCGAAGCTTTGGGCATGGAAGCTTGGCGATAAGTTGAGTAAAAAAACAGCGCGGGATGTTTAAGTACGTCAATGGCATAGGGGTTTCCGGTGGTGGTGTTTTGGTTTTATATTGCTATGAGGATATTGTAGACCATTATTAGGGAGGGTTGACTTGGTTTTTTTTGAGTTTTTAAGGTCAAAAGCGTCGGGGTTAACCCTTATGGTAATCTTGTATTCATTTTTCTGCTTGGTTTGTTTAAGTTTCCATTAAGACCGTCGGGAGTGGCCCGACATGCCAGTCACTTTTTGATTCGCTTCGCTCACCCTACGGGTCGCCCTTCAGGCGCTGCGCAAACTACGCTGTACAACAGCAAAAAAAGTAACCAAAAATGCCGTAAGCTTAACGGCGAAGCTT
>JABIQF010000228.1 GCA_018668095.1 Cellvibrionales bacterium | reverse complement strand
TGAAAATGATTCTAGTAGGCGCTGCCAAGGTGTATTGGATGAGACTATCCCAAAGCGAATAGGTTATCTCGAGATCAAACTTCGCCAGTTTGCGGCATTTTTGGTTACTTTTTTTGCTGTAGCAAAAAGTGACTGGCATGTCGGGCCACTCCCGACGGTCTTGATTGAAAACCCAAGCAAGCAAACTCAAAACTTAAGATTACAATTAGACGTGAGTCAGTATACTACCGACGAACTTGACCTTAAAACTATAAAGATAGAAATGAAAATTCAAAATGTAAGAATACTATCAAATATAGCTTAAAGACCTAGACTCCGGCGGTCACTCGCCAGACCAACTAACAAAAACCCCTTGCCATTTCTCCATTGGCTGTTAAGCTCCCGCCCGAGAGTCGGCTAGACAATCGCGTGTATTGACAATTTATTGTCAATATCCGAGGAAAGTCCGGGCTCCATAGGGCAGAGTGCCAGGTAACGCCTGGGCGGCGTAAGCCGACGGCCAGTGCAGCAGAAAGTAAACCGCCTAAGTCTATGCTTGCATAGAACGGTAAGGGTGAAAGGGTGCGGTAAGAGCGCACCGCGCTACTGGCAACAGTTAGCGGCATGGTAAACCCCACTCGGAGCAAGGCCAAATAGGGATCCTACAGGTGCGGCCCGCACTGGATCCGGGTAGGCTGCTTGAGGGCTGCGGTGACGCAGACCCCAGATGAATGATTGTCTACGACAGAACCCGGCTTATCGGCCGGCTCTCTTTTTTTTCTATCATGAGATGTACAAGGTAGGTGGTTGGCAGATGCTTGCCCAACCTTTGCATCTTATCGATTCTTTTTTCTATTCTTTTCGTTCTTCATTCTTCGTGCTTTTATTGTGTTGTTTAATCGACGGTGACTGGTCGTTAGACCAATGGAATGTTAATGCAGCCAACAACGCCAGTGAGTATCAGTGCTATGCAAATGGTTTCTAAAAAGAGTTTCATGGTTAATCCTTTTTATGATTCGGTTTATGGGTGTCTGCTCAGTAGTGATTAAAGCGGCAGAAACTATAATGTAAAAGGTTAGATGAATTGACGATAACGGTCACGATTTTTGCGGATCTGCGTCACAAATTGATAACTTGTTATTGGCTTTCATTGTTAATTAAAAGTCTACCAGAGCAAACACGCCAATTTTAAGATTGGCGTGTGCTGTTGGTATTGAGAATAATAAGTAAATGAGATGGGTAAGACTATGCTTAGTCGTTTAATGATTTCTTGATTATGATCAATGAATGCGCAGAGATAGGACCTATGATCTAACTTTAATGATAATTCAGCAATTCCCTTTATTGTTGGCATTTATCAGCTATTTGATATTAATAAAGCGATATTAATAAAGCGATATTGATAATCGAGCCGCGAAAAGTGAGACTGAAATGAATGATAACTTGAGTCAGATGATTGAGAGTGTTCGTGAATTAGAGGCGAAGATAGAAGCTGAGCTGCATCGTCGACAAGAAGCCTTACAATATAGTATTCATAATGGAAGCGTTTTTTTCGAGAAAGAATTAAAGCTTAAAAATACGGCATTAAAGAAAAGCATTAGTGAATATATTAAAGGAGCAAGATGGTCCGTTATTCTAACGGCACCTATTATTTATTCTCTGATTATTCCTTTGGTGTTGCTCGATATTTTTATGTCTATCTACCAAGCCATTTGTTTCCCAATTTATGGCATCCCGAAAGTACGGCGCAGTGACTACCTCGTATTTGATCGCTTGATGCTGGATTATCTTAATGGCATTCAAAAAATTAATTGTGCTTTTTGCTCCTATGGTAATGGTATTTTAGCTTTTGGCCATGAAGTGGCTGCGCGTAGCGAGCAGTATTGGTGTCCTATTAAGCATGCTAAAAAAGTACGAGGGGTTCATAGCCGCTATCCCGTATTTACCGATTTTGGCGATGGTGAGCAGTATCATGAAAAGGTGAATAATATAAGAGAAATGTTTGATACGAAACCCCCTCCAGCGGAATAATGACTGTGGATAGTAAAGAGTTTCTGAGCGTTTGGTCTTATCGAATACAAGCGATTACGTCGGCTGTTCTACAGTTGGCGATTGCGGTATTGGTCATTATATTACTACTGAAAGGCGTATGGATAAGTGCTTTTGCAGGTGCCATGATCTTTGCGCTGACGTTTGTTCCTGCTTTTTTTGAGCGACAACTGAGCGTTCATTTACCGATTGAATTTACCTTACTGACTACGGTTTTTTTATATGCATCCTTTGCGCTAGGGGAAGTAAGAGATTTTTATACCCGCTTTTGGTGGTGGGATTTAATGCTACACAGCCTTTCATCATTAACCATTGGAATTATGGCGTTTCTCGCTATTTACGTTTTTCATATGACGCGTCGAGTACAGATGACGCCCATTTATATTGCAAGTATGACCTTTTGTTTAACGGTGACCATGGGTACGCTTTGGGAGTTGTTTGAATTTTCATTGGATTGGTTTTTTCAGTTTACTATGCAGAAATCAGGCTTAATCGATACGATGACGGATTTAATGGTGGATGTTATAGGCGCATTTATTGCCGCTATATTGGGGTATCTTTACGTCAGGAATGGTGACTCTCTTATTGTCGATCGACTCATTCATTATTTTGTTGCTAAAAATCCTAAATTATTTAATTAGATGGTGGAAGTTTAAAGAGATTTTTTCGGCGTTTTCGTCGTAGCCAGTTAATACTATTGAGAATAAAAGGATAAGATAAAAACTTTCTTTCTAAAGTGTATTTTCCTGGATAGTCCATGAGTAATAGACCAACTATCAAGGTTAATAGACCTTGCCCTGGCAGAACAAGCATAGCCACGCCACTAAGGAATAAGGTTATACCAAGTATATTTTTAAAGACTTTTTTAAATAGCCAGTTTAAAGAGAGTGGTTTATAAACAGGTTTTGGTCTTTTTTTCTGTTCAAAGTAATTGTCAGGAATAGCGGCAACAATAAAAGGCGTTATTGCAAGAGTCACAAAAAAAATGATGACTGAAAATATTGTCATCCAAGTCAGTAGGTTTATATGCTCATCTAATAAGTGACTCATTTTTTTCTCTATAGACATAAGTTAATGGAATAGATTTATTTATGGATGTTTAAATATCCAAATAAGACAAGCGTATATAAACTTATACTGTGACACTGTAAAAGTTTTTGCTCAGAAGCGATTTTAGCCAGTAATACTTTTTATTGGATTAGATCAAACTGGCGCTGTCTTGCTCGCGATATTTACCCTTTTATTGAGCTATATCAAGATTGTATTGTGGTGTGATTGCTAGTATTCATCATGGCGTATTGGCTTAAAAACCTTTGCAGTACGGTGTGGGAGTGTAGGC